>NZ_CAWURG010000040.1:0-40817 GCF_963924895.1 uncultured Sphaerotilus sp. | reverse complement strand
CCCTCGGGCTGAGAAGGCTGCGCCAGCCGGGCTTGTGCTTCACCGGCTCGGCAACCCCTCAATCTAAGAATTTTCGCGCCCGTCGAACTCGACGCCGGTGCGGTCTTGGCTATGGCCGATACCGGGGGGGTGAATACGTACTCGCGCGACAGCGTGTTCGCCGAGCAGTCACCGGACGCGCTGTACGTGCCCGGCGGCCAGACGCTGACCGTCACCGCCGTGCGGGACAGCGAGGTCGCGCTGTGCACGGCCCCGTCCAAGGGCGGCAAGGCGGTGCGCCGGATCGACGGCAGCACCATGCGCCGCAGCGTGCGCGGCAAGGGCTCGAACACGCGCTACGTCTGCGACATCCTGCCCAGGACGACCCGACCACCGACCACCTGCTGGTGGTCGAAGTCATTACGCCAGCGGGACATTCGAGCAGTTACCCGCCGCACAAGCACGACCGCGACCTGCCCCCGAGGAAACCCTGCTGGAGGAAACTTATTACCACCGCCTGAACCCGCCCCAGGGTTTTGCATTTCAGCGTGTCCATACCGACGACCGGAGTATCGACGCGGCCTGCGCCGTGGAAAACCACGACGTCGTGATGGTTCCTCGCGGGTATCACCCCTGTGTTGCGCCACATGGGTACGACCTGTACTACCTGAATGTCATGGCCGGCCCCGGACGCCTCTGGCATTTCAAGAACGACCCGGCCCATGCATGGATGGTGGCGCTGTAACGTCGCGTAATCGCGACAAGGATGTTCCCTAGGTTTTCCGCTAAATCACCTTGATGTAAAAACGCAAACGTTTACATCGCACCTGTGAAAGCCAGTCCTGCCCCTGTCTTGGCACAACTTCACAAGCGCGAAACTCAACGTAACCCGTTTGTTGCTTGAACGTGCGTCGCTTCCGGGTCTCCACCTGACAGCACACAATTCAGACACCGATCGGATGTTGCACTGAAACGACAAATCTGACGAACCAAGGGTCAACCTTAGGTAAATCAAATTTGATTAGTTGCTAATGTTCGTTATCCCAAAGGTCGAGTATTCGACCATCTTCCCGCAACGAAAGAGGAGTCTGACCATGATCCGCAAAACCCAATTCGCCGTGGCCATTGCCGCCCTGATCTCCGCTCCGGCTTTCGCCGCTGTCGGCTGGGATGCCAACATCGAACTGGATACCACGTACCAGAACTCGGCCCTCAACGTCGCGACCGGTGTTGCTGGCCCCCGTGGTGCCAGCCAAACCGGCCGCGTTGAAATCAACGCCTTCTCGAAGACCGACAAGGGCGGTGGTTTCGTTGCTGGCCGCGCCAGCCTGCTCGCCGGCAAGGGCGGCTCCACCGGGGTGGACGACATGTGGGTCCAGATCGGCAACGCCGCTGGCGATGTCAAGCTGGGTCGTTTCGAAGCAGCAGACGTGTTCCCCGTCGGCAAGGACGTCATCGTTGAAGACGGCGGCGCACCGACCGGCTACCGCACCAACACCTTCCGCGGCCGCACCAGCGACGCACACGCTGCGCTGACTCTGAACGCAGGCAGCGGCATCGGCTTCGAGCTGGGCGTCATGGCTGCAGCCAAGAACACCGGCATCCGCCCGGTCGTCAGCTTCGGCATGAACGGCTTCTCGGCCAAGGTCGGCCTGGAAAACGGCAAGAACGCAGCGGGCAAGAAGGTCAGCGGCGCTGGCCTGACGGTCGGCACGACGATGGCCGGTGCCGGCCTGAACGCCAGCTTCGGCTCGGGCAAGGTTGACGGCGTCAAGGGTTCGAGCTTCGGCCTGAACGGCACCTTCGGCCCGGCTGGCGTCGGCTACATCATGGACAAGACCAACTTCACGACCGGCACGAAGAAGGAAAACACCTTCTACGCCGCCTACAGCCTGCCGCTGTTCGACACGGGCGCCACCATCACCCCGGCTGCTTCCTACAGCAAGGCGGATGGCGACACCAAGCGCATCGGCCTGCGCGCCCGCATCAACTACGCTTTCTGATCCCGGCTGCCCCTTCGGCAGCGGAATCAACGTTTTCGGGGTCCACGGTTCTAGTGGTCCTGAGGGGGTGGCATAGAGTGCTGCCACCCTTTCTTGGTGAGCGCCCGCAAGGTGCTCACCTTTTTTTATGTCTGTACGAACCATCCAGTCCATGCTGAACGTCGCACTGATCGGGTTCGGCTATGTCGGCCAGACCTTCCACGCGCCGCTGATCGACAGCGTCGACGGCCTCGCGCTCGCGCTGGTCGCCTCCAGCGATGCCGGCAAGGTCCACGCCCGCTGGCCACAGGTGCGCGTCACCGCCGACTACCTGGCCGCGGCCACCGACCCGGCGATCGACCTCGTCGTCATCGCCAGCCCCAACGACAGCCACTACCCGCTGGCCTGCGCCGCGCTGCTGGCCGGCAAGCATGTGGTGATCGACAAACCCTTCACCGTCTCGATGGACGAGGCACGTGATCTGGTGGAACTCGCCGAGACCCGCGGGCGCCTGCTCTCCGTGTTCCATAACCGGCGCTGGGACGGCGACTTCCTCGGCGCGCAGGCGGCACTGCGCAGTGGCGCGCTGGGCGATGTGCGCGAATGCATCTCCCGCTTCGACCGCTTTGCCCCCGTGCCGCGCGACCGCTGGCGCGAGCGGCCCGGACCGGGCGCGGGCCTGTGGTTCGATCTGGGGCCGCATGTGGTCGACCAGGCGCTGTGCCTGTTCGGCCTGCCGCAGACGGTGATGGCCGACATGACCGGTCTGCGCGATGGTGCTGCGGGCGTGGTGGACTGGGCGCAGGTCGTGCTCGGCTACGACACGGGTGGCGTGCAACGTCGGGTGACGCTGCATGTGACACGGCTGGCCGCCTGGGCCTCGCCGCGCTTCGAACTGCATGGCACCGCCGGCAGCTGGTGTTCGACCGGACTGGACAGGCAGGAAGACCAGCTGAAGGCGGGCATGGCGCCAGGTGCTCCAGACTGGGGCAGTGATCCGCGACCCGCGCTGCAGGTGCTGGGCACCACTGCCGCCGTCGACGTGCCGCGTCCGCGGGGCGACTACCGCCAGTACTACCTCGGCATCCGCGACGCGCTGCGCGGCGCCGGCCCGAATCCGGTGCCGGCCACCGAGGCGCTGCAGGTCATGGCGGTGATGGACTGCGCGATGCGCAGCGCCGCCGAGGGCCGCACGCTGCGCTTCGCGCCGGCCTGAGCCGGCCCGCTCACCCCTCCGCCTCCACCGGCTCCGGCGTCATCAGGACCGCCAGCGCCGCCATCACCCACTGGGCCACCGCGTGGGGCGGGCTGGCGTAGAACGCGGACCAGGCGGCACTGCGGTGCTCGTTGTAGTCCGGCGCGGGCTCGTCCGCCGCGCGCGGTGGCCGCGACTGCTCCCAGCCCTGCCGCACGGCCACGCCCACCAGCACGTCCATCACCAACAGCCCCTCCCCCTGCAACTGCGGGTTGGCGCGGCAGATGTCGGACACCGCCACCAGCGCCTCGATCGTGAGCTGGCGGTACTCGGGCGCATGGATCTTGTTCAGCAGATCCTCCACCTGCAGCGCGAAGCCACGCTCGGACGCCGTCATGTCGGCCCGCGCCACGCGGCTGTCGACACGGTTGCGGCCGTCGAGCTGGTCGCCGATGACGAGGCCCGGGAAATGCCGCAGCACCTGCCAGACGCGGGTGTAGAAGTCCTCCGGCAGCCGGGTGATGACGCCCTGCACTTCGCGCCACGCCAGCCAGCCGCCGACACTCTGGTCGAGCACCGGATCAGCCGACGCCGGGAAATGCACCGTCGCCAGCCCCGCCGCGCGGCCCGTGCCGTCGCGGCTGATGCGGCCGTGCAGCGACTGCAGGCGCAGCAGGTTGCGGTTCATGTCCTGCTCGTGGGCGATGACCTCGCGCAGGCGGGTCAGGATCGCGTGCGGACTCAGGCTGAGCAGGAAGTCGAAGGCCTCGGCCTGCGTCAGTTCGTGCTCGCGGGCCAGCCAGCCGGTGATCAGCAGGATCAGGTACCAGGCGCGCAGCGTCAGCGTGCCCTTGAACAGCGCCGCGTCCGCCTTGATCAGCACGCCCAGCAGCAGCACGATCTCCTGCAGCAGCACCCGCGCCCGCGGATCGTCGCCGCCGTAGCGGCAGATGCGCTCGTGGATCTCGGCGCTGCCCATCGGCCGGCCGATCACAGCCCCTTCCCCATAGGCCCGACCGACCGCCACCCGCTTCTGGCGCACGACAATCTGGGCCACCGCCTCTTCGAGCGCGTCGTCGTGCAGCTCCAGCACGCCGGCCGAGCGGCGGATCAGGCTCCATTTGCGGCCATGGCAGGCGCGGGCATGGAAGTCCAGCACCATCTGCCCGACCGAGCGCCCCCGGTCGGTGCCCCACTGCGCACCGCCGCGCCGCACCAGCAGACCGAGGATCTCGATCTGCTCGTACGGATTGCGGCTGCGGTCCAGCCGGTGGAGCAGCACCTGGGGATCGGCCTCGTGTTCCAGCGCCGCGGCCCGCGCGGGGGTCAGCGGCCGGGTCGAGCCCTCTTCCCAGCCGAGATCCGGCGGCAGGCGGGTGTCCACAGTGGCCGGCTGCTCGGCCGTGGCCGCCCAGGGCGCGGCGTCGAGCCAGTCCATGCGCGTGGTGCGCACCCGCGGCAGCAGCGAGGCCAGCGGACCGACCTCGACGCCGGCGGTGTCGTCGCGCCCCAGCGCCTTCAGGAAATTCAGCAGCACCTCGGCGCTGTTGGCCCCGAGCATGGCCTCGCCGACCAGCAGCAGCAGCAGCGGCTGGCCCTGCTGGTCGCGCACCTGCCAGTGGCGGCGCAGCGCGGCGATCTCGGCGCGGATCTCGTCCACCAGCAGCCGGTTGTCCAGCGTCAGGTAAAAGCCCTGGCGGCTGTAGAAGGCCGGCAGGAAGACGATGGTCTGCGTTTCGCCCCCGTCGGCCGCCGCCAGCGTGAAGACCTGGCTGGTGACGAGGCTGTCGAGGTGCTCGATCGGCCGCCCGCTCAGCCCGAGCCGGTCCACCCGCCCCAGCTCGGCCAGCGCCAGCGCCAGATCGTCGGCGTAGCGCACCTGCAGCGGCTGCACCTGCTCAGGGGTCTCGCAGGCGATGCCGTGGGAAGCGAGCCGGGCCTGCACCAGCCGGTCTGCGCCCAGCACAGCCACCTGCACCCGCACCTGTTCGCGCGCTGCCTCGATCATGGCCTTGGACGCCGCGTCGCTCGGCCCCCGCCCGCGCGGCAACAGTTCGCGCGCGGTCACGTAGCGGTCGTGCACCAGCACCCCGACGAGGTAGAGGCTCTGCGCCCACACCAGCGGCACGTTGTCGTTGGGCTCGCGGCGCTGGCTGCGGGGTTCCCGCCGCTCGGCCTCGACCAGCTCGGCCGGCACGAAGTACAGCTCGGGTAGCAGCCGCACACCGTCCTGCTCGACCATCAGCGCCTCCAGCCGGGTGCGGTAGTCGCGGGCGGCGCTCTGGTCACCCCGCAGCGCCGCGTCCAGCAGCAGGTAGCAGAAGAACAGCGGCCACTCGGACTCGATGTGCGCGAACTGCTCCAGCTCGCCCGGCTCGTAATGCAGGCGGCTGTGGTCTTCGGTGACGGTCTGGTGGCCGTCGCGCAGGAAGCGCTTGCAGCCGTAGCGGCCCTGCAGCTTGCCGACGATCTCGGCCCGGGTGCGCTCGACCAGCGTGGCGTCCCCCACCGCAAAGGCCGGAAAACCGATGATCGACAGCAGCGCCGCGTCGGTTTCCTTGGACTCGGACTCGCGCGGCAGCAGACTCTCCAGCGTGTGGCGGGCCTGCGCGATGGCGTCGGCGGGCACGTGGATGCGCGGGCTGTCGGCGCCGGGCAGGAGCTGCGCGCCATTGACCACCTCCAGCGCCGCCTTGGCCATGCCGACCGAGCTGGCGTTGACCTCCGCCTGGCCGTCGTTGCGCTTGTGGCCGCGCTCCCAGATGCCGTAGTCGGGCGTGCGCCAGGCGTGGGCCAGGTACCAGACCAGGTTCTGCACGAAGTTCAACTCATCGCGGTCGCGCACGATCGAGAGGCCGCCGGCGCTCATCTGCGCGAGCATCAGCAGGAAGATCGCGGTGGCGTCGAGCTGCAAGTGGCCCCACTCGGTGTCGCCGACCACCGGCTCGCCGGACTGGGTCGAATACTTGGCGTGCAGCGCGTCGTGCGGGTGCTGGGTCTGCTTGAAGCGCTCGACCTTGTGCGACTGCCGCATCATCGCCGCCAGCAGGCCGCGCATCAGCCGGGTGGTCGCCGCGTCCAGCGCGTCGGCCTGGACCGGATCGTCCGCACGCCAGGCCCGGCCGAGCGCCCAGACGGCCAGGATGCTGTAGACGTTGTCGCGCACCCAGGCGTGGGTGTAGTCGCCGTGGACCGTGATGGCGGTGCTGGCGGGCAGCAGGCCGGTGGTCGGATCCTGCCGCGACAGGATGATGGTGCGCGCCTGCTGCGTGAGCGCGCGCAGGGCGTCGAGGCGCGGGGCCGTCGTGGAGTCTGCGTGTCTGGTCATGTTGTCCGTCATCCCCGCGCAGGCGGGGATCCACCCGGACGGTCAGTTCACTTTAGCAAGTCACATGCCGCGAGGCACCAGCCACACCATCTGGTACGGCGCCAGCGTGACGGACGAACGGGCCTCGAACGCCGACTGGCCGATCAGGTCCACCATGCGCGCCGGCATGGCCGAGAACACCTCGGCGGCGATGGTCTGCGGGTATTCGCTGAAGTTGCCCAGCACCAGCACGTGGCCGGCGCCGCCCTGCGCGCCATCACGCAGGTAGCCGAGCACGGACGGGATCTTGGTATAGAACGGGACGAGGTGCCCACCGGCCAGCGCCGGCAGGTGCCTGCGCAGGGCGATCAGATGGCGCAGACCGGCGTGGAGGCGCCCGGCATCGGTGCTCGGGTCGCGGCGGTCGGCATAGCGGCGCTCGTCGCGCGCCGGGCGGTGCACCCAGCGGCTGTCCCCGGCTTTCCCGGGATCGTCGACGTAGCCGTGGTCGTCGAGCGTGCCGACCTCGTCGCCAAGGTAGATCAGCGGAATGCCGCCCGAGGACAGCGCCACGCCGTACAGCAGCAGCATGCGCGCCACCGCGTGCGCGTCGCCCTGCTCCAGCCCGCACAGCGAGGCCGCGGTGCCCGAGATGCGGCAGTCGCCGGTGGCCGGGTTGTCCTGGAAGGGCACGCCGCGCGCGAAGCTGCCGGGGAAACGGTTGACGTAGAAGCGGTTGAGGAACTGGCGGTGGTCGAAGCCGTTGATGCCGAGCTGCAGCGCGTCCTCGTCGGCGAAGGTCCAGCCGATGTCGTCGTGGCTGCGCACATAGTTGACCCAGGCGGTGCCGGGGGCGATGTGGTGGCGCTCGGCCAGCGCCTTCTGCAGCATGTCCACCTGGCGCGTGGCCAGCGTGTTCCACAGCAGCGCCATCTGCAGCGGGTTGTACGAGATCTGGCACTCGGCGGGCGAGATGTAGGCCACGACATCGTCCGGGTGGACGATGGCCTCGCTCTTGAACAGCAGCGCGGGCGCGGCGATGCGGGCCAGCGCGTTGTAGGCGCGCAGCAGGTGGTGCGCCTCGGGCAGGTTCTCGCAGGAGGTGCCCAGGCGCTTCCAGATGAAGGCCACCGCGTCCATGCGCAGGAACTCGACGCCCAGGTTGGCGATGAACAGCATCTCGCCGGCCATCGCGCGGAAGACCTCGGGGTTGCTGTAGTTCAGGTCCCACTGGTAGGAGTGGAAGGTGGTCCAGACCCAGCGGCCGTCGTCGAGCTGCGAGAAGGCGCCCGGGTGCTCGTCGGGGAAGATCTCGCGCACCGTGCGCTCGTAGGCGTCGGGCTGGGTGCGGTCGGGGAAGAGGTAGAAGTAATCCTGGTACGCCGGGTCATTCGCGCGTGCGCCCACGGCCCAGTCGTGCTCGTCCGAGGTGTGGTTGAACACGAAGTCCAGCACCAGCGAGATGCCAACCTCGCGCAGCTTCTCCGACAGGTGCCGCAGCTCGTCGATGCTGCCCAGCGAGGGCTTGGTCGCCCGGTAGCTGCTGACCGCGTAGCCGCCGTCGCTGTGCGGCTCGGGGCACAGGAAGGGCGGCATCAGGTGCAGGTAGGTCAGGCCGAGTTCCTGGAAATACGGGATCTGCGCCTCGATGCCGCGGAAGTTGCCCGCGAACAGGTCGACATAGCAGACGCCACCCAGCATGCGCTGCGACTGGAACCAGTCCGGGTCGTGCTCGCGCTGGGCGTCGAGCGCCTTCAGGTCGGGGGCACGGTCGCGCCAGGCGCCGAACGCGGTCTGCAGCAGGCGCGCGAGGAAGGCCTCGAAGTCGGCGCGCGCGCCGTAGAGCGGCTGCAGCTCGCTGCGCAGCGTGGCCAGATGGGCGCGCACGCGTTCGTCGAAGGCGGGCCAGTGGGGCTCGCGGCCCAGGGCCTGGTGCAAGGTCTGCCAGACGCGGCCGAGCTGGGCATCGGGCGTGGCCCAGGCGGGAACGGGGCGTCCGGTCACCCGCGGGCCGGAAATCGTGTCGGTGGCCACGGCGGCCTCCTTGTCAGTGGTCGTACGGATCTGAAAACAGTGCCGGGGCAATCATCGACAGCCGCACTCAGGCGGGCAGTGGCACGGTGCGCTCGAACGCGAGACCCGCCGCATCGAAGAGGTAGCCGTGTTCCGGGCGGACCCGCAGCGTGATGCGCTCGCCCGCCGAGTGACCGGCGTAGCCTTCGAGACGCAGTGTCACCATCGGCGCGTCCGGCGCGATGTCGAGGTAGAGCATCGACGAATCGCCCAGCCGCTCCATCTGGCGCACCTTGGCGTGCAGCGGCGAACCCGCACCGACATCACCGGCCAGCAGGTGCTCCGGACGGATGCCCATCGAAATCTGGTCGCCCGCCTTGGCGCGGCGGGCATCCACCGCGACGGTAATCTGCGCGCCATGCACCTCGACCACCGCGTGGTCCGCCTCGGCGCGCACGAGGCGGCCCGGCAGGATGTTCATCTTCGGGCTGCCGATGAACTCGGCGACGAAGAGGTTCTCCGGGCGGTGGTAGAGGTCCATCGGCGAGCCGAACTGGGCCACGCTGCCGTGGTCCTGCACGCCCTGCCCCGAGCGCAGCAACACGATCTTGTCGGCCAGCGTCATCGCCTCGACCTGGTCGTGGGTCACGTAGATCATGCTGGCGGTGCCGATGTCGTGGTGCAGCTTGGCGATCTCCAGCCGGGTCTGCACCCGCAGCGCGGCGTCCAGGTTGGACAGCGGCTCGTCGAACAGGAACACCTCGGGTTCCTTGACGATGGCGCGGCCGATCGCGACCCGCTGGCGCTGGCCGCCGGACAGGGCTTTCGGCAGGCGGTCCAGCAGCGGGGTGAGCTGCAGGATCTCGGCAGCCTTCTTCACCTTCTGTTCGATCGCAGCCTTGTCCGAGCCCAGCACACGCAGCCCGAAGGCCATGTTCTCGGCCACCGTCATGTGCGGGTAGAGGGCGTAGCTCTGGAACACCATCGCGACACCGCGCTTGGCCGGCGGCAGGTCGTTGACGCGCACGCCGCCGATCGACAGGTCGCCGGAGGTGATGTCCTCCAGCCCCGCGACCATGCGCAGCAGCGTGGACTTGCCGCAGCCCGACGGGCCGACGAAGACGCAGAACTCGCCCTTGCCGATGCGGATGTTGGCGTTGTTGATCGTCAGCGGCAGGCCGGGGGCGTAGCGCTTGCAGATGTTCTTGAAGTCGATGCGTGACATGGCGGGTCCCTTGCGAAGGAAGAGCGTCGTGGGGATTCAGGCTCGGGTCAGACGCGCAAACAGCACGCCATAGGGTTCGAAATGCACCTGCGCACCCGTCACCACGGCACCCTGCACGCCACTGTCGGCGAGCACCTCGGCCACGGTCTCCGCGGCGGACAGGTGCAGCACGGCGGGCTGGTCGCTGAAGTTGAAGGCGCAGAGCACGCGCTCGTCGCCGTGCGTGCGCACATAGGCCAGCACCTGCGCATCGACCGGCAGCAGCGCCATCTCGCCGTGCAGCAGTGCGGGCACGCCACGGCGCCAGCGCAGCAGCTCCCGATAGTGGTTCAGCAGCGACGCGGGATCGCCGGTCTGCTGGTCGACGGCCAGTGCGCGGTGGCTCTCCGACACCGGCATCCAGGGCTTCACCGTGCTGCCCTCGGCGCCGAACCCGAGGTCCGCCAAGGCGCCTTCCCACGCCATCGGCGTGCGGCAGCCATCGCGGCCCTTGAACTCGGGCCACATCGTGATGCCGTAGGGGTCCTGCAGGTCCTCGTAGGCGACCTGCGCCTCGGACAGGCCCAGTTCATCGCCCTGGTAGAGGCAGGCCGTGCCGCGCAGGCTGAGTTGCAGCGCCACGGCCGCGCGCAGCAGGCCCATCGGCGGGTTCGCGCCGCCCCAGCGTGTCGCCACGCGGGGAATGTCGTGGTTCGTGATCGCCCAGCACGGCCAGCCGCTGCCGACCACCGCGTTGAAGCGGGTGAACACGCCGTGCAGATACGGTGCCGAATGCGGCTCGCCGAGCAGGTCGAAGCAATAGGCCATGTGCAGCTTGTCGCCGCCCGAGGTGTACTCGGCCACACGGGCCAGCCCGTCGTCGTCGCCGATCTCGCCGACCATGGTCGTGTCGGGGTACTGGTCCACCAGCGCGCGCAGGCGCTGCAGGAAGACGAGGTTCTCCGGCTGGCTCTTGTCGAAGTGGTGCCACTGCCAGGCGTAGGGATTGACCGGGCTGACCGCCGGATCGCTGCCATCGGGCATCCCGCGGCCGGGGTTGTCGCGCAGCTGGCGGTCGTGGAAGTAGAAGTTGACCACGTCGAGCCGGTAGCCATCGACCCCGAAGTCGAGCCAGAACTTCACGCAGCCGAGCACCGCGTCCTGGACGTCCGGGCAGTGGAAGTTCAGGTCGGGCTGGCTGGTCAGGAAGTTGTGCAGGTAGTACTGGCGCCGCCGCGTGTCCCACTGCCAGGCCGAGCCACCGAAGATCGACAGCCAGTTGTTGGGCGGGTTGCCGTCGTCCTTGGCGTCGGCCCAGACGTACCAGTCGGCTTTCGGGTTGTCGCGGCTCTGGCGGCTCTCCTGGAACCACGGGTGCTGGTCGGCCGTGTGCGAATACACCTGGTCGATCATCACCTTCAGGCCGAGCGCGTGCGCCCGGTCGACCAGCGCGCGGAAGTCCGCCAGCGTGCCGAACAGCGGGTCGACATCGCAGTAGTCGCTGATGTCGTAGCCGAAGTCCTTCATCGGCGACTTGAAGAAGGGCGACAGCCAGATGCCGTCCGCGCCGAGCGCGGCGATGTGGTCGAGCCGGCGCGTGATGCCGGGCAGGTCGCCCACGCCGTCGCCGTTGCTGTCCTGGTAGCTGCGGGGGTAGATCTGGTAGATCACGCCGCCGCGCCACCACTGGTTGTTGGAGACTGCCATCACGTCAACCCTTGACTGCGCCTGCCGTGAGGCCGGAGACGATCTTCTTCTGGAACACGAGCACGAGGAGCACCAGCGGCACGGTCACGATCACCGAGGCGGCCATGATGCTGCCCCAGGGGATCTCGTAGGCGGTGGCGCCCGAGATCATCGAGATACCGACCGGCACCGTGCGCTGGAAATCGTCGGTCATGAAGGTCAGCGCGAAGAGGAACTCGTTCCACGCGCCGATGAAGGCCAGCAGCCCGGTCGAGACCAGCGCTGGCGCCAGCAGCGGCATGAAGACCTCGAAGATGATGCGCAGCGGGCCGCAGCCGTCCATGATCGCGGCCTCTTCCAGCTCCTTGGGCAGGCCGCGCATGAAGGTCGTCAGCATCCACACCGTGAACGGCAGCGTGAACACCGTGTAGGGCAGCACCAGCCCGATCGAGCGGTTGTACAGACCCAGCGCCTGCATCAGCTCGAACATGCCCGACAGCACCGCGACCTGCGGGAACATCGACACGCCCAGGATCGCCAGCAGCAGCGTGCTCTTGCCCTTGAAGTTGATGCGGCCGAGGGCATAGGCGCCGGTGATGGCCATCAGCATCGAGATCGTCACGGTGACGGTGGCCACCATGATCGAGTTGCCCAGCTGGGTGCCGAAGGGCTGCTTGCCGTTGAACAGCGCGACGTAGTTGCTCAGCGTCGGCGCATCCGGCAACAGGCTGGTGCTGAACAGCGCGGTGCCGGTTTTCAGCGAGGTGGTGACGGTGTAGAGGAAGGGGTAGACCGAGATCACGACGACCAGCGCCGCGAACAGGTACAGGAGGACCGTGCCCCAGAGTGGACGCTGGTTCATCAGTTGGACTCCTCGTTGAGCTTGACGCGGGCGGCGCGCATGAAGAGCAGCGCGGTCAGGAAGATGATGATCGTCAGCGAGGTGGACGCCGCCGAGCCGGAGCCCAGGTTGCCGTTGTCCACCATGTCGCGGCGCACATAGCCCGACATGCTGATGGTGGAGCCACTGTTGGAGGTCAGCACGTAGATCAGGTCGAACACGCGCAGTGCGTCCAGCAGGCGGAAGATCACGGCCACCATCAGCGGGTGCTTGATCAGCGGCAGCGTCACCTTCCAGAACAGGCGCAGCGGATGCACGCCATCGACGCGGGCGGCTTCGTAGCAGTCCTTCGGCAGCGTCTGCAGCGCGGCCAGGATCAGCAGGGCCATGAAGGGCGTGGTCTTCCACACATCCACGGCCACCACCGTCCACAGCGCGTAGGCCGGGTCGGCGGTGAAGGCAATCTTGTGGCTGATGAGACCCCAGTCGACCAGCAGCTGGTTGATCAGCCCGAACTGGTCATGCAGGATCCAGCCCCACATCTTGGCCGACACGATGGTCGGGATGGCCCAGGGCACCAGCACGGCGGTGCGCACCAGCGTGCGGCCCTTGAACTCCTGGTTCAGCAGCATGGCCACACCCAGGCCGGCCAGCGTTTCCAGGATCACCGAGAAGAAGGAGAACTGGAAGGTGTTCCGGATCGCCACGCCCCAGTCGGTTTCCCAGAACTCCGCCGAGAAGATGGAGTTGCCGAACAGGCCGTACTCGGAGAAGTAGTTGTCAAAGCCGACGTAGCTGTACTCGGCGATGTTGTTGATGTTCGTGTCCGTGAAACTGAACCAGATCGACCGCGCCAGCGGCCAGCCGGCCACCAGCACCATCAGGATCAGCATCGGCGCCAGGAAGGTCCAGGCAATGCGGGTGCGGTTTTTCATGGGGGTGTCCAGGAGATTCCAGACCGGATAAACAGGAACGGGGCGCCGGCAACCATGGCAGACGCCCCGTCGGGAGCTGTGCCCCTGGCGGGGCGGGCTGAACCGGTCAGGCTGACCGGTTCAGCCGATCAGCCGATCAGCAGATCACCACTTGGCCTTCTTGATCTGCTTGAGCTTGGCTTCCAGCTTCTTGACAGCCTCGGCACCGGTGGACTTCTTTTCCAGCACGTCGTGGGTCGCGTCCCAGAAGGCGTTGGAGACTTCCGGGTACTTCAGGCCGGTGGCGGTGGCCGGACGGGCGGCGGCGTTGGTGAACACGTCCAGCAGCTCGACCATGAACGGGTTGGCCTTGGCGATGTCGCCGTCCTTGTACAGGGCCGGGATCGTCGGGTTGTACGAACCACCCACGGCGCGCTTCTTCTGGATCTCGGCGCTGGTCATGTACATCGCCAGCGACGCGGCAGCGTCCACGTTCTTGGAGTACTTGTTGACCGCCAGCTGCCAGCCACCCAGGGTGGCGGCCTTCTTGGCGCCCGGACCGGTGCCGGCCGGCAGTGCGGCGACGCCGATCTTGTCCTTGATCGGGCTGTCCGCGGCCTGACCCAGCGACCAGGCGTACGGCCAGTTGCGCATGAATGCGGCCTTGCCGTTCTGCCACACGCCACGGGCGTCTTCTTCGCCGTAGTTCATCACGCCTTGCGGGGCGATGGTGCCGATCCACGACGCCGCCTGGTCCAGCGCCTTGGCGGCCTGCGGGTTGTTGATGGTGATGGCACCCTTGCTGTCGATGATGGTGCCGCCGCCGTAGCTGTAGACCCATTCCAGCGCGTCGCAGGTCAGGCCTTCATACGCCTTGGCCTGGAACACGAAACCCTGGAAGTCCTTGTCGGTGGCGCGCTCGCCGTCCTGGATCTTCTTGGCGCCAGCGGCCAGCTCTTCCCAGGTCTGCGGCACCTTCACGCCGTGCTTGGACAGCAGGTCCTTGCGGTAGAACAGCAGGCCGGCGTCGGTGAAGAAGGGCATGCCCAGCAGCTTGCCGTCCACGGTGTTGTTGGCGACGATGGCCGGGAAGTGGTCCTTCTCGACGCCCTTCGAATACTTCTTCAGGTCGACCAGGTGGTCCTTGATCACACCAGGCCACACCACGTCGATCATGATGACGTCGAGGTCGGACGACTTGGCGGCGAACTGCTGGCGCAGCAGGGCCAGGTTGTCGGTCGTGCTCGCCGGCGGGGTGTACATCTTGACCGTGTGGCCGTTCTTCTTGCCCCAGTCCTCGGCAAACTTGCCGCAGAACTCGACGTCGGCGGCGTTGTTGCCACACGAGATGGTGATGGTGGCAGCGTGTGCGCTGACCAGCCCGCCGAACGCCAGGGCGACGCCCGCGGCAACTTGCTTGTATGTGATGGACATGATGGCCTGTCTCCTGTTTTACGTGGCAATTCACGCCACAGGCCACAATGTAATTTCCTTACAGTCATCCTAAAACTAGTAGAAACCCTGAAATTCATGACCCCAAAATGGTGCATCTCAATCGTTTTCGTTGCCGTCGATAACGTTTGCGTTTCGTTGCGTTCGGCAATTTGCATCGTTTCGCCATGCACTCCGGAAAAGCCTCACCCTTGAGTTCCAGTGTAATTTCATTACCATTCAACACCATGAATCCCAATCCAGTCGCTTTGCCCTACCCCGATGGCCCCCGCCTGCTGGCCGACGTCGGCGCCAGCAACATCCGCTTCGCGCTGGAAACGGCGCCGGGCTGTTTCGGCACTGCGGCCGTGCTGCCCTGTGCGGCGCATGACAGCCTGGAGTCGGCGATCCGCACATTCCTTCAGAGCCAGCAGCTCGCCGGCGTGCGGCACGCGGCGCTGTCGCTGCCCAACCCGATCTCCGGTGACCGGATCAAGCTGACCAACCACCCGTGGGAGTTCTCGGTCGAGGCCATGCGGCGCACCTTCGGCCTGCAGACCCTGCTGGCGATCAATGACTACACGGCGCTCGCCATGGGGCTGACCCGGCTGGCACCGCAGGAGCGCATCCAGGTGGGCGGCGGTGATCCGCTGCCGGGCGGGGTCATCGGCGTGATCGGCCCCGGCACCGGCCTGGGCGTGTCGGCGCTGGTGCCCTTCCAGGACCGCAATGTCAGCCTCACCACCGAGGGCGGCCACGCCAGCTACGCGGCACAGGACGACGACGAGGCGCTGGTCGTCGCCCACGCCCGCCAGCGCTATGGCCATGTCTCGGGCGAGCGGCTGATCTCGGCCTCCGGGCTGGAGCTGACCTACGAAGCACTCGCCCTGCGCAGCGGTCACCAGCCCGCCACCCGCAGCGCGCCCGACATCTCGGCCGCCGCGCTGGCCGCCGAGCCGGACCTGATCGCCCGCCAGGCGCTGTCGATGTTCTGCGCCATGCTGGGCACCGCGGCCGGCAACCTCGCGCTGACGCTGGGCGCGCTGGGTGGCGTCTACATCGGCGGCGGCATCGTGCCGCAGATCGCCCGCTTCTTTGCGCAATCGGCCTTCCGCACCCGCTTCGAGGCCAAGGGACGCTTCCAGCCCTGGCTCGCCCGCGTGCCGACCTGGATCGTCACGGCGCCGCGGGCGGGCCTGCGCGGCGCGTCCGCCATGCTGGACGACCACCTCACCGCCGACCACGGCGCCGGCCCGCTGCTGGTGGACATCCGGGCCTCGATGGACAAGCTCTCGGCATCCGAGCGCATCGTCGCGCAGGACCTGCTGTCGGCGCCACGCGCCTGGATGAGCGACTCGATCGCCCGCATCGCCGAGCGCTGCGGCGTGAGCACGCCCACCGTGATGCGCTTCTGCCGCTCGCTGGGCTTCAAGGGGCTGGTGGACTTCAAGCTGCGGCTCGGCTCGGGCCTGTCGGGCACCACCAAGGTCGCCCACCGCGAGGTCAGCGCCGAGGACCCGACCGCCGAGCGCATCGGCAAGGTCTTCGACAACTCGATCTCGGCGCTGATCGGCCTGCGCGACCGGCTGCACCCGGACGTGTTCGAGCGCGCCGTGGCCGCACTCGCGGGCGCGCGCCGCATCGAGGTCTACGGCACCGGCAGCGCCGCGCTCACCGCCGAGGATGCCCAGCACAAGCTCGGCCGGCTCGGCCTGGCCGCGCTGGCCCGCACCGATGCGCAGCAGCAGAACCTGACCTCGATCTACCTCGGCGCCGAGGACGTGCTGCTGGTGCTGTCGAATTCGGGGGAGCTGGACTCGATCAACGAGGCCGTGGCCCGTGCCCGCCATGCTGGCACCACGGTGATCGCCATGTGCCCGCAGCGCAGCGAGCTGGCGCGGCTGGCGGACATCGTGCTGCCGGTCGACCACCCGGACGATGTGCAGGCGCTGGTGCCGATGGTGTCGCGGCTGATGCAGACGGTGATGATCGACGCGCTGGTCAGCGACCTGGCGCTGCAGCGGCGCCCGCTGATCCACCGCGCGCTGGCGCACCAGGACGACCAGCGCTTCGACGCCCTCAGCTCGCACAGCCGCTAAGCTGTGCGGCATGCCGGCTTCCCCACCTTCCCCGCCCGCGGCGCCTGCTGTCGCACCACGGCGCATGCGCCCCACCCGCGTCACCATGCAGGACGTCGCCCGCGCGGCGCAGGTCTCGCAGACCACGGTGTCCTTCGTGCTGAACGACCGTGCCGAAGCCAGCATTCCGCAGGAGACCCGCGACCGCATCTGGCAGGCCGTCACCACGCTCGGCTACCGCCCCAACGCGATGGCCCGCGCCCTGCGGCAGGGCACGTCAAGTCTGATCGGCTTCGTCACCGACGAGATCGCCACCACGCCCTTCGCCGGCCAGATCGTGCGCGGCGCGCAGGACGTGGCCTGGCAGCACCGGCGCATCCTGATGATGATCAACACCGACCACCAGAGCGACCTGGAGCAGGAAGCCCTCGGCGCGCTGCTCCAGCACCAGGTGGACGCGATCATCCTGGCGACGATGGCGCACAAGGAAATCGCGGTGCCAGCGCTGCTGGACGGTTTCCCCGTCGTGCTGGTGAATGCCTACAGCGCGCTGGACGACGTGCCCGCCGTCGTGCCCGACGAGCGCCGTGGCGGCTTCGAGGCCACCGCGCACCTGCTCGCCCACGGCCACCGCCGCATCGGCGTGATCGACAACCTCGACGACTCGGTGGCGGCGACGCTGCGCATCCAGGGCTGGCGCGACGCACACGTGCAAGCCGGGCTGGCCGCGGACCCTGCGCTGCTGGTGAAGATCCATGGCTGGCAGGAGGCGGGCTTCGAGGGCGCGATGGACCTGCTGCAGCGCCCGGACCGGCCGACCGCCCTGTTCTGCCTGAACGACCGCGCCGCGATGGGCGCCTTCGAAGCGGCACGCGCACTCGGCCTGCGCATCCCCGAGGACGTGTCGATCGTCGGCTTCGACAACCAGGAGGTCATCGCCGCCCACCTGCGCCCGACACTCACCACCATGCAGTTGCCGCACCACGAGATGGGCCGGCGCGGGATGCTCGCGCTGCTCGGCGTGGAGCCGCTGCCGCGCGGACGCACGCTGCTGCACTGCCCGCTGGTCGCGCGGGCCTCGGTGGGTCGCTGCGCGGCGCCTTGAGCGGGACTCAGACCGAGCCGGTGCGGCGGCCTTGCGCGTCGAACAGGTGCAGCGCGCCCGGCTTCGGGCTCAGCGTCACCGCCATGCCGGCCTGCCAGGGGCCCGCCTCTTCCGCGGACAGCTTCAGGCTGACCGGCTGCTCGACACCGTCCACCCGCGCGTAGACCAGCACCGTGTCGCCGAGGTGCTCGGTCAGGTCGATGCGCGCCGACCAGCCGCGCTGACCCGACGCCGGATCGGTCGGCAGCAGCGACTCCGGCCGGATGCCGACCTGCGACGCACCGGCTGCGGCCGGATGCCACGCAGCGGTCGACGCCGGCAGCACGTTCATCTTCGGGCTGCCCATGAACTGCGCGACGAAGACGTTGGCTGGCCGCTGGTACAGCTCCAGCGGCGTGCCGACCTGCTCGATGATGCCGCCGTTGAACACGGCGATGCGGTCGCCCATGGTCATCGCCTCGACCTGGTCGTGGGTCACGTAGACCATCGTCGAGCCGAGTTCGCGGTGCAGCTTGGTCAGCTCGACGCGCATCTGCACGCGCAGGCCGGCGTCCAGGTTGGACAGCGGCTCGTCGAACAGGAAGACCGCCGGCTTGCGCACGATCGCGCGGCCGATCGCCACGCGCTGCCGCTGGCCGCCGGACAGGGCCTTGGGCGTGCGGTCCAGCAGGTGGGTGATCTGCAATACCTTGGCGGCCTGCTCGACCTGCTCGCGCGCTTGCGCCTTCGGGACTTTCGCCATCTTCAGGCTGAAGCCCATGTTCTCGGCGACGGTCATGTGCGGGTAGAGCGCGTAGCTCTGGAACACCATGGCCACGCCGCGCTGGGGTGCGGGCAGGTCGTTGGCCACCTGGTCGCCGATCTTCAGCTCGCCGGCCGTGATGCTTTCCAGCCCGGCGATCATGCGCATCATGGTGCTCTTGCCGCAGCCCGACGGGCCGACGAACACCATGAACTCGCCGTCGCGGACCTCCAGGTCCACGCCCTTGATGACCTCGACGCTGTGGTCGTAGGACTTGCGGATGCCCCGCAGTGTGACGCTGGCCATGTCGGCCTCCTCGAATGTCGAATGTCGAATTTGCTCAGGGGGACGGGCGCAGCGAGAGCGCACCCGTGTCCGGGTCGACGCCCAGCGGCATCGGGTCGCAGACCGTGCCGGCGAAGGTGCCGTCGGTCTGCCAGTAGTTGAAGGCCATCAGCGCGGGACCGTGATCGGTCTCGACCAGACGCCCCGCGTAGCGGCGGCACGGCAGATCCCCGTCCAGGAACGGCGCCGGCCCGACCCGCCACGGCCCGAGCGGGTGCTCGGCCATCAGGTAGTGCGTACCCCAGACCGGCGACTGGCCGCTGGCGACGAGGTGGCGCGCGGCGTAATCCTGCGACCAGTGCTCGCCCGCATTGCAGAAGAAGCAGTACCAGCGCCCGCCGATCTGCAGCACCTGCGGCACTTCGAGCTGGCCGAAGTCGCCCGTGAACACCGGCGGACACAGCGTCCAGGTCTGCAGGTCCGGCGAGCGCGCCAGACCGATGGCGCCGCGGGTGTTCAGCTCCTCACCGTCCGGCACGCGGGCGGTGAAAACCATCAGCCAGCCCTCGCCGTCCGGGTCGCGCATCACCCACGGGTCGCGCATCGCCCGGCCGTCCCACGGGCCGCCGTCCGGCAGCACGTATTCCTCGTACAGCGCGCTGACCGGATCGCCGGCCACGAGGTCGAGCACGAGTCCGTCGCCGACCCGCTGCCAGTGGTGGCCGTCCACGCTGGTGGCGTGGCCGATGCGCTGGCGGCGGCCGTTTTCGGCGGCGCAGGTGCCGGTGTAGAACTGGTGCCAGCCGCCCGCGTCGTCGCGCACGACCGAGCCGGTCCAGACCGTCTTGTCGTCCCAGGCCGGCGAGGCGGCCGGGGCGAAGCTGGTGCCCAGGTGGGTCCAGTTCACCAGGTCGGTGCTGACGGCGTGGCCCTGCGTCACATTCCAGTGGCGCAAGGACTCGTCACCGAGCGCCTTGTCCGCCTTCAGGAACCAGATGTGCCAGCAGGTCTCCCCGCTGTCGCCGGCCTCGCCGACGCGGTGCGTCCAGAAGTCCCAGATCCATTGGTCTTGCAGTGCAAGCATTGTCGACGTCCCCCGGCCTCAGCCCTTGACCCCGCTGCCCATGGCCGACTGGATGAACCAGCGCTGGAACAGCAGATACACACCCAGCACCGGCGCCGACATCAGCACCGAGAAGGCCATCACGTCGCCCCAGATCGGGGGCGGTGTGCCGAAGAACTGCGCGAGTGCCAGCGCCACCGGCCGTACCTCGGCCCCGCGCGTGACCATCAGCGGCCACAGGAAGGCGTTCCAGTACTCCAGGCTCTGCAGGATCGCCACCGTGGCAATCGCTGGCAGCGACAGCGGCATGATGATCTGCCAGTAGATCTTCAGATGGGACGCACCATCGAGGAAGGCCGCCTCGTCGTAGTCCTTCGGGATCTTGGCGAAGAACTGGTAGAACAGGAAGATCGAGAACGGGTGGGCGATGAAGGGCACGATCTGCGCCTGGTAGGTATCGACCCAGCCGACCTGGTTCATCATCAAGAGCATCGGCACCGCCAGCGCCTCCATCGGGATGATGATCAGCGAGATCACCGCCATCACGATCCAGTTGCGCCCCGGAAAGCTGATCCGCGCCAGCGCATACGCCGCCAGCGAGTTCACGAACACGCCGAAGACGACGATGCACACGACGATCAGCGCCGAGTTCATCAGGTAGCGCGGCACCGGCGAGGTGGAGTCGTTCAGCACCTGTCGGAAGTTCTCCAGCGAGATCTGCGACGGGTCGACCCAGAAGGCGCGCCAGTTGCCGAAGTCGAGCAGGATCTGCTGCTCGTCGGCCTTGAGCGAGGTGGCGACCATCAGCATCAGCGGCGCCAGCACGAAGGCCAGCAGCGCAAGCGCAATGATCATCAGGAACAGTCGTTCGACGCGGGTGCTCATTCGATGGCCCTCTCTTCCTTGACGAGGCGGCGCTGGACCATGCTGATCGCCAGCACGATCAGGAAAAAGACCACTGCCGCCGCGGCCGCGATGCCGACCTTGCCCTGGCGGAAGCCGGTGAGGTAGATGAAGCGCACCAGCGTGTCGGTGACGCCGGACGGGCCGCCCTTGGTCAGCAGCTCGACCTGGGTGAACAGCTTGAAGGCGAGGATGGTCGTCGTCATCACCACCAGGATGTGCGTGTTGAGCAGACCCGGGATGGTGATGTGCCAGAACTCGTTCCAGCGGTTGGCGCCGTCGAGCCGCGCGGCTTCATAGAGGTCGGTGTTGATGCTCTGCAGCCCCGCCAGATAGACCACCATCTGGAACGGAAAGCCCTGCCACGCCGACATCAGCACCAGCGCGGGCATGGCGGTCGCCGGGTTGCCGAGCCAGTCCACCGGATCGACCAGACCGAAGGTGAGCGCGTTCAGCAGCGTGTTGAAGAAACCGCTCATCTGGAACAGCGAGAACCAGATCACCGAGACCACGACCATCGAGATCACGGTCGGCAGGAAGTAGATGCCGCGGAACAGTTGCCGCATCGGCAGCTTGGTGTTGATCAGCATCGCCACCGCGAGGCCCAGGCCACACTGCAGCGGCACCACCAGCACGGTGAAATACGCCGTGTTGAGCAGCGTGCGCACGAAGTCCTCGTTCTCGAAGACGCGCGCGTAGTTGCGCCAGCCGATCCACTCGGTCGGCATGTTCGGATTGGGGACCAGACGCTGGTCGGTGAAGGAAAAGGCCACCGTCAGCACGAACGGCAGCACGATGAAAAGCAGGATCAGCGCCAGCGCCGGGCTGAGAAACAGCCACGGGCGCAGCGTGGTCTGCTGTCGCACGGCAAGCATGGGGAATCCTTCAAAAAAACCGGGCCGGCAGCGCCACCACTGCCGGCCCGGTACAGACAGGGGATTTACTTGCCGAACGGCTTGTAGCCCTTGTTGTCCTCGATGTCCTGGTCAACCTTCTTGGCCGCGGTGTCGAGTGCCTTCTTGACGTCACCGCCATCGACCGCGTCAGCCACGGCCTTGGCGAAGGCCGCCGTGATCGTCGGGTAGGCCGGGTGGGCCGGACGGGCCACGCTGACCTTGGCGAGCTGGTCGATATAGAGCGACAGCGGGCCACCGGCCTTGTACAGCTCGACCTTCGGCGCCGCCGACTTCACGCCGGGGACGCCGCCCATCGCGGTCGACAGCTCGGCCACGTTGTCCGTGCTCAGCATGAACTCCAGCAGCTTGCCGGTGGCTTCCTTCTGCTTGCTCTTGCTGTTGATCGACCAGGCCCAGCCGCCGTTGCCGGTGACCGCCTTGGCGCCGAACTTGGGCATCGGCAGCAGCACGAGGTCGTTGCCGAAGGCCTTGCTGTGCGCCGGCCACATCCAGTGACCGACGAAGGACAGCGCGGTGATCTTCTTGCCGTAGAAGCTGTCGTCGCCTTCGCTGGCCGGGGCGACGTAACCCTTCTTGACGAAGCCTTGCAGCAGCGTCAGCGCCTTGACGGCGGCCGGGCCGTTCATCGTGCCGTCGGCCTTCCAGCTCTTGCGGTCGATCAGGTCACCGCCCATCGACTGCACCCAGGGGCTGAAGCCGTAGGTGTACCACTCGCCCTGGCCGTAGTTCAGCTTGACGTCCAGCGCGTACTTCATGCCCGGCAGCTTGGACAGCTTGGCCAGCGCGTCCTCGAACTCGGCGGCCGTCCAGGCGTCATCGACGCCCTTCGGGATGCGGACCTTGGCGGCCTCCAGCAGCGACTTGCGGCCCCAGATCGACAGACCCGAGTCGCCCTGGCCCAGGCAGTAGACCTTGCCGTCCGGCGGGTAGGTGCCCTGGTTGATCAGCGAGGGCAGCATGTCGCTCAGCGTCTTGGCCGACACCAGGCCGTTCAGCGGCGCGATGTAGCCCGACCAGGCGTAGTTGGCGTAGTTCGGGCCGTCCAGGTCCAGCAGGTCGGGCAGGTTGCCCGACAGCGCGGCGGCCTGCACCTGCTCGTTGTAGGAGCCTTCCGGCTGGATCTCCAGCTTGGCCGGCGTGGACGGATTGGCCTTGTTCCACTTCTCGATGAGCTGCGCCATGCGCTCGCGCTCGTTGTCGGCACGACCGCCGTGGTGCCAGACACGCAGCACGTCGGCGGCCAGGGCGGCCTGCGAGGCGGCCAGCAGGGCGGCCACGGCCAGAAGCTTGGGGCTGAACTTCATCGTCTCACTCCGGGGAGGGTTGTTGCTTGGGGGCGCAATGGGGGCGAAATGCGCTAGTAAATCGTATTACTTGCGACAGGAGGCAATTTAGCGCAATCGATTTCGGGCTGTCAACGCGGTCTCCCCGGGTACAGGCCCCTAACGAGGGAAAACACGGGGGAGGCAGGAGGGAAACGGGAGCCGCGGCGCAACAGGCCGTCAGCCCATCAAGGCGACACCCTTGATCTGGGCGTGGAGCCGGTCGCCGGCCTGCAGCGCCAGCGTGTCGGCGCTGCGGCGGGTGATGCGGGCCAGCAGCGTGGTCGCCGCCGAGGCATCCCCCTCCCCCAGGCGCAGGCGCAGCAGCACCGTGCGCCCCTCGGCCTCCAGCCGCTCCAGCGTCACCGGCAGCACGTTCAGGATGCTGCTGTGCTGCGGCGCCTCGCGGGCGATGCTGACGTCGCGGGCCAGCACGCGGACCCGCACCGGCGTGCCCGGCGGCTGCTCGACCGCGCCGAGCCACAGGCTGCCGCCGGGCACGGCGATGCGCGTCAGGCCGTAGGGAAGGTCGTGCGCCGCAACGGTCGCCTCCAGCACGACGCCCACCTCGTCCTGCCGGCCCAGCGGCAGGTCGGTGCGGGCGAACAGATCCGCCACGCCACCCTCGGCCAGCACGCGCCCGGACTGCAGCAGCACGAGGTGGTCGGCCAGCCGCGCCACTTCATCCAGCGCATGGGTCACGTAGACGATGGGCAATGCCATCGCGCGGTGCAGGCGTTCAAGGTAGGGCAGGATCTCGGCCTTGCGCGCAGCGTCCAGCGCGGCCAGCGGCTCGTCCATCAGCAGCAGCCGCGGGCTGGTCGCCAGTGCGCGGGCGATGGCCACACGCTGGCGCTCGCCGCCGGAGAGCGTGGCGGGGCGGCGGTCCATCAGCGCGCCGATGCCTAGCAGGTCCACCGCCTGGTCCAGCGCGATGCGGCGCTCGGCAGGGGCGATGCGGCGCTGGCCGTAGTCGAGGTTGCGGCGCACGTCGAGGTGCGGGAACAGCGCCGCCTCCTGGATCACGTAGCCGATCGGGCGCTGGTGGGTCGGCACGAAGTCGGCGCCGGCCGCGTCGTCCTGCCAGGTCTGGTCGTTCAGCGCGACCCGTCCGGTCGCCCGCTCCAGTCCGGCCAGCGCGCGCAGCAGCGTCGTCTTGCCGCAGCCGGACGGACCGAACAGCGCGCTGACCCCGCGCGAGGGCAGCGCCAGCGCCACATCCAGCGCGAAGTCGCGCCGGGCCAGCGTCAGCCGCGCCTCGATCACCGCCGCGCCTCCGCGGCGCGCGCCGAGCGCTGGATCGCGTAGAGCGTCACCAGCACCACCAGCGCGAAGGCCACCATGCCCGCCGCGAGCCGGTGCGCGTCGGCGAACTCGGCTGCTTCGACATGGTCGTAGATGGCCACCGACAGCACGCGGGTCGTGCCGGGGATGTTGCCGCCGATCATCAGCACCACGCCGAACTCGCCCACCGTGTGCGCGAAGCCGAGCACCGCGCCGGTCAGCAGCCCCGGCCGGGCCAGCGGCAGCGCGACCGAGACAAAGCGGTCCCACGGCCCGGCGCGCAGCGTGGCCGCGGCTTCGAGCAGCGCTTCGGGGATCGCCTCGAAGGCCTGCTGCAGCGGCTGCACGACAAAGGGCAGCGAATACAGCACCGACGCCACCACCAGCCCGCCGAAGGTGAACGGCAGCCGCCCCAGCCCGAACGCCTCGGTCATCTGGCCGACCGCGCCCTGCGGCCCCATCAGCAGCAGCAGATAGAAGCCCAGCACCGTCGGCGGCAGCACCAGCGGCAGCGTCACCAGCGCGCCGACCAGCGGCTTCAGCCGCGAGCCAGTGCGCGCCAGCCACCACGCCAGCGGTGTGCCGACCAGCAGCAGCAGCGCGGTCGTCACCGCCGCGAGCGTGGCGGTCAGGCGGACGGCGGTCCAGTCAGCGGCGCTCATCCACCGTCAGCCACGTTCGTAGCCGTAGGACCGGATCACCGCCTGCGCCGGCTCGCTGCGCAGCCATTGCATCAGCGCGGCAGCCGCTGGCTTGCCGACGCCAGGTTTCAGCAGCACGGCGTCCTGCCGGATCGGCGCGTGCAGCGCCGCCGGCACGCGCCACATCGACCCGGCCGGTGCCT
Source organism: uncultured Sphaerotilus sp. (assembly GCF_963924895.1). Lineage (NCBI taxonomy): Bacteria > Pseudomonadati > Pseudomonadota > Betaproteobacteria > Burkholderiales > Sphaerotilaceae > Sphaerotilus > uncultured Sphaerotilus sp. The sequence continues at coordinate 15,722 of NZ_CAWURG010000040.1, read as the reverse complement.
TGCCCGGTGCACTCACCTGCGACAGCGCGACGAAGCCGAGTTCGGCATTGCCGGTGGCGATGAACTGGTAGGTCTGAGCCACCGATTCGCCGGTGACAAGCTTCGGAGCCAGCGCCGCCGTCAGCCCGCGGGCGGCGAGCACTTCCACCGCGGCGCGGCCATACGGCGCCGTCTTCGGGTTGGCGATCGCCAGCTTCTGGAACCGGCCGGACGCCAGCACGGCCCCCTGCGCATCGACGAGCCCGGGGGTCGCGCTCCACAGCACGAGTTGCCCGACTGCGTAGGTGAACGCGCTGCCCGCCACCGCGTGTCCCTCGGCGATCAGGCGCCGCGGCGTCTCGTCGTCCGCGGACAGCAGCACCTCGAACGGCGCTCCGGCCACGATCTGGCTGTAGAACTTGCCGGTGGCGCCGCTGGCGAGCTTGAGCGTGTGGCCGGTCGCGGCGGTGTAGGCGTCGGCGAGGCGGGCCATCGGGGTGGCGAAGTTGGCGGCGACGGCGACGAGGACTTCGTCGGCGCGGGCGCTGCCCACGCTCGACACCAAGGCCAGCGACACGGCGATTCGGACAGCGGAAACAGTCATGCGGGGAGTCTATGTCGCCTCAAGATCGATGGGCCACAACCGCGGCCGTCCAACCCTGTGGTCATCACAAATGATTCGCAAGCCATCATCAGCGACGATTACCGGGTCGGGTCGCCGGCTTGGGTACCATCGGCGATCGAGACCACGCCCACCGCCAGCCCACCGCCGTGACCACCCGCCGACCGCCCTCTTCTGCGCCAACGACCTGATGGCGCTCGGCGCGATGGAGGCGCTGGCGCAGCTCGGCCTGAAGGTGCCGGACGACGTGTCGGTCATGGGCGACGACAACCAGGAAATCTCGCGCCACACCCACCCGCCGCTGACCACGATGGTGCTGCCCAACTACCAGAATCGGTACATGGCGACTATCGAACTGGAATCTGTCTGCTGGGGCTGGGTGCGCGGCCAGGCGGAAACCGCATGCATCGTGAGACTGGATGGAACATGTTTGATCCCGCAGAACACAGCCACCGCCGCCGCAACCCGCTGACCGGCCAGTGGGTGCTGGTCTCGCCGCACCGCGCCAAGCGGCCGTGGCAGGGCCAGCAGGAAGCCGCGTCCGACGCGGTGCTGCCGGCGCACGATCCGGGCTGTTATCTGTGCGCCGGCAACACGCGGGTCAGCGGAGACGTGAATCCCGATTACACGCGCACCTTCGTGTTCACGAATGACCATGCGGCGCTGATGGGGGATGTACCGGATGCAGCGGCGGGCGGATCGCTGTTCCAGCTCGCGCCAGCGCGGGGAACGAGCCGGGTGATCTGCTTTTCGCCAGACCACGGGCGCACGCTGCCGGAGCTGTCGCTGGCGGCGATCGGTGGCGTGGTCGACACCTGGTGCGACCAGAGCGCTGAACTTGGACAGACCTATCCCTGGGTGCAGGTCTTCGAGAACAAGGGCGCGCTGATGGGCTGCTCGCAGCCGCACCCGCACGGCCAGATCTGGGCCACCGACTACCTGCCCAACGAGGCCGCCACCGAAGACCGCGAACAGCGCGCCTGGTTCGCGGCACACGGCCGGCCGATGCTGCTCGACTACGTGGAGCGCGAGGCGGCCTCGGGCGAGCGGGTGGTGGTCGAGACGGCGCACTGGCTGGCCGTCGTGCCCTACTGGGCGACCTGGCCGTTCGAGACGCTGCTGCTGCCGCGCTTCGCGGTGCAGCGGCTGCCGCAGTTGACCGCTGAACAGCGCGCCGACCTGGCCGACGCGCTCAAGAAGCTCACCAGCCGCTACGACAACCTCTTCCGCTGCAGCTTCCCGTATTCGATGGGCTGGCACGGCGCGCCCTTCGGCGCGGACGAGGCCGGCACCACGCCCTGGCAGCTCCACGCCCATTTCTATCCCCCGCTGCTGCGCTCGGCCACCGTGCGCAAGTTCATGGTCGGCTTCGAGATGCTGGCCGAAGCGCAGCGCGACCTGACGCCCGAGCAGGCGGCCGCGCAGCTGCGCGCCGTCAGCGACGTCCACTACCGACAAGCCCCTCCTTCCCCATGACCGACACCCTGATCGCCCGCACCGCCGACGCGCTGCAGTCCGCCTTCGGTCGCGCCCCGGACCTCTGGGTGCAAGCCCCCGGCCGCGTCAACCTGATCGGCGAACACACCGACTACAACGACGGCTTCGTGCTGCCCTGCGCCATCGACTACCGCACCGTGATCGCCGTGACCGCGCGCGAGGACCGGCAGGTGCGCGTCGTGGCCGCTGACTATGGCCACGGGATCGACACCTTCGACCTCGACGCGCCGATCACGCCCCACCCGGACCTGCAATGGGCCAACTACGTGCGCGGCACCGTGAAGATGCTGGCCGAACACCTGGCGCCGCTCGGCCTGTCGCTGCGTGGCGCGGACCTGGCCATCGCCGGCAACGTGCCGCAGGGCGCGGGGCTGTCGTCGTCGGCTTCGCTGGAGGTGGCAGTTGGTCAGGCGTTCAAGGCGCTGCTTGGCCTGGGTGACACGGACGGCGTCAGCCAGACCGATCTCGCGCTGATCGCCCAGCGCGCCGAGAACCGCTTCGTCGGCGTGAACTGCGGGATCATGGACCAGCTCATTTCTGCCCGCGCCGAGGCCGGGCACGCGCTGCTGATCGACTGCCGCAGCCTGTCCGGGCAGGCGGTGCACCTGCCGGAGTCGGTGGCCGTGGTGATCGTGCACTCGCGGGTCCGGCGCGGGCTGGTGGGCAGCGAGTACAACACCCGCCGCACCCAGTGCGAGGCGGCGGCGCGGCACTACGGCGTGCCGGCGCTGCGCGATGTGGATCTGGTGCGGCTCGAACGCGACCGCGGCGATCTGGACGAGGTCGTCTACCGCCGCGCCCGCCACATCGTCACCGAGAACGTGCGCACGGTGGACGCCGCCGCCGCGCTGGCCGCGGGCGATCTGGTGCGGCTGGGTGAGCTGATGGCGGCGTCACACGCCTCGATGCGCGACGATTTCGAGATCACCCATCCGGCCGTGGACCGGCTGGTGGCGATCGCGCAGGCCGCCGTCGGGCACGAGGGGGGTGCGCGCATGACGGGCGGCGGCTTCGGCGGCTGCATCGTCGTGCTGCTGCCGGATGCGCGCATCGCCGGTGTGCAAGCGGCGATCGAGGCCGCCTACCGCTCGCCGGAAGGCGAGCCGCCAACGATCTGGGTCAGCCATGCGGCGACCGGTTCAGGGCGCATCGCGAGCGAGGCACCCTGAACTGGCGTCAGAGCCAGCCGGCGGCGGTGAGCGCCTTGGTGATTTCCGTGGCCAGCAGCTGGTGGCCCGCGGGGGTCGGGTGGAAGCCGTCGGAGAAGGCGTAGGTCTTGTACCAGTCGGCCGTGCCGCCCGCGGGCGGGGTGGTGGCGGCCAGCGTCGCGTCGGTGCAGGTGGCGAAGGTGTAGCTCGGCAGCTTGTCGGTGCCCACCCCGGCGATGGGACAAGCCGGGGTCTTGACGTTCGTCAGGCCGTAGGTCGCCGGGTTGGCGATCTGGTTGTTGAAGGCCGTGTAGAAGTCGACCAGCACCACCTTGCTGTTGCCCGCGACGTTCGCCGCCAGACGCGAGTTGAAGGCCACCGTCCAGCTGTTGAACAGGGCTTCGCTCTGCGCCCGGGCGGTGGCGCCTGCGGTGCCGCCTCCGCTGGCCGCGGCGATGCTGTCCAGCACCATCTGGAAGCGCGGCGTGTTGGTGATGCCCGGCATGTTCAGCAAGGCGATGCGCTGGGCGCCCTTGTCCAGCGCGCTGGTCTTCATCGTGTTGTAGAAGCTGTCGGCCAGCGCGGACATGTAGGTGCTGCCCGCCGCCGCCAGGCCGGTCGCGCCGCCGGACGCTGCGGCCGTCACCTGCGCGGGGGTCAGCAAGGTGCCGAGCAGCGCGAGGTAGCTGGCGCCGCTGTCCGTCGCCGCCGCCAGGTAGGCGCCGACCAGCGCGGCCGCGTCATTGCCGCCGCCGTCCACCAGCAGCAGGTCACCGGCGCCGTAGTTGCCCGCCGCCGTGGCCGCGGCAAACTGCACCGCCAGACCCCGCGGATCAGCCGCCGCGTAGCCGCTGGCCGTCGGGTTGATGACCGCGCCGCCGATGGCGTAGTTGGTGCAGTTCTTGGCCGCCGTGTTCGCCGCGAACGTGGTGCCGTCGAAGGCGAAGAAGTTGCAGCCCTTGCCCAGGTTGTAGGCGGTAGAGACACGCTCGGGGTAGGTGTCGTTGCCCTGGATGGTGAACTTGATGCCGAAGGTGCCGACGTCGGCCAGGCTGTCGCCCATGACGCGCAGGCTGGTGACGGGCACCTTGGCGGCGATGGTGGGGGTGTCATCACCGCCACCGCACGCGGCCAGCACGGCCAGCAGCACGGTGGACAGCCCGAATTGAATGCGTCGAATCATGACCATGGTGTTTCCTGAGAAGAGAGAGCCGCACAACAAAAAAGTACGGTCGTTCTGTTTTGCACGATTCAATGTAGACCCAAATCCCGCAGACAGCGGTCTAGGCAAACCCTGAGCCCACTGCAGGAAACGCGCAGAGCCCAGCCAAAAGTCGTGACGAATTCCGCATGGAACCGCTACGATCCAATCGGAAAAGGCCCGATCCGGGCTTGCTGCTGCAGAGGACTTTCGCACCATGATGCATCTCGTCTGGACCATCCTGATCGGCTTTGTCGCCGGTCTGATCGCCAAGTCGCTCACCTCGGGCAAGGCGCCCGGGGGCTTCATCATGACCTCGGTGCTCGGCATCGCGGGCTCGGTGGCCGCGAGCTACATCGGGCAGGCGCTGGGGCTGTACCCGGCCGGCCAGATCGCCGGCTTCATCGCCTCGGTGATCGGCGCCATCGCGCTGCTGTTCGTCTACAACCGCGTCACCCGCTGACACCCTCTCCCCACACGCCCTTCGGAGTCTCCGCATGAACCTCATGGACATCCTGGCCCAGGCCACCGGCAGCAACAACGTCAGCAATCAGCAATTCGACCAGGTGGCCCAGGCGGCGCCGTCGGACCTGCTCGCCCAGGGGCTGGCCAGCGCCTTCCGTTCCGACCAGACGCCGGACATCGGCGCGATGGTCGGCCAGCTGTTTGGTGGCTCGTCCGGCTCGCAGCAAGCCGGCATGTTGAACCAGATCCTGGCCACGCTCGGCCCGGCCGCCGCGGCCGCGCTGGCCGGTGGTGCACTCGGCCGTGTGCTCGGCCCGGGCAACACCCAGATCACGCCCGCCCAAGCTTCGCAGCTCTCGCCGCAGGAAACCGAGGCGATCGTCGCGCAGGCGAATCAGGTCGAGCCGGGCATTGCCGACAAGCTGGCCAACTTCTACGCCGAGCACCCGGGTCTGGTGAAGACCCTGGGTGGTCTGGCGATGGCCGTGGCGCTGTCGAAGATGAAGGACCACCTGGCCCAGCGCCGGGTCTGATCCGCGTTCTGTCCTGACCGGGGATCCGGTCAGATCCTGCCCATCAACAGCAGCACGACGAGGATGAGCACGATCAGGCCGATCCCGCCGCTGGGCCCGTAGCCCCAGCCGCGGCTGTGTGGCCAGCTCGGGATGGCGCCGATCAGCATGAGGATCAGGACGATGAGGAGGATGGTGCCGATGCTCATGAGGTGCTCCCGGGAAGAGGAAAGGATTGGCCCATCGATTCGCCGATGACCTGATGGGCGCGTGCGGTCTGGGCCTCGCCGTCGGTGTGTGCGACCAGCACGATGTGTCCGCTGACGAGTCCGGCCCGCACCTGGTCGGGCACATCGTCATCCGCCTGGCCTTCCGCGCCGATGGCCGCGCCCACCAGGCCGCCGATGCCGGCGCCCCAGCCGACCATGACCAGCGGCGCCAGGAGGGGGCTGGCGACCAGCAGACTGGCGTTGGCAGCGACCATCGCGGCACTGCCGATCGCGCCAGCGATCGAGCCCACCACGGTGCCGACGGCGCCATCCTTCAGCACGTTTTCCAGCACACCGTCGCTGCCGGCCGCCGCCGGGGGTGTCGCCGTGGGGTGTCCCGGTTCGTGGAGTACCACCTTGTCCTGCGGAATGCCGTGCCGCGCCAGTTGGGCGACCACCGCTTCGGCGGCCGGCCGGGTCCGGTACAGCCCCAGAACTCGGTGCAAGTGCAGATTCATGTCCATCGCGTTGCTCCTGTTCAGCCGGCGGTGTCCGTTCGACCCGTCGGCTGTGGAGTCCACGCTAACGCCCAGGGTGGGCGGGGGTCTGTGCGGTGGCGAACCGAGCGGGCGGCCCGTCATGGCCACCGGGCCAGACCCCGTGGCGTCAGGCGGCGGGCGCCGTCTCCAGCCACTGCGCCAGGGCCAGCGCCACCACGGCGTTGACGCCGCCTTCCTGCGTCAGTGCGCGCTCGCGCATCTGGTTGACCAGATCGGCCGGCAGGCGGCAGGCGACGGACACCAGCTTGGGGGCGGCGTTTTCGGCGCGTTCGACACGGCGGGCGGCCGCATTGGCATCGGCCGAGCCTTGGGCGAACCGCGGGGGCACGCCGGCCGTTTTCATCTTGCCGTCCAGCTTGCGGGCCAGGTGTTTGACCAGGTCGGTCTTCTTCGCGCTCATGGGATCTTTCGGAGAGTTGAGGGGCATTGTCGCCCACCCAGCCCTGCCGGCGGTCCAGTCAAGGCACGCGGATCAGCACCATGCCTGCCGCCTTCGACGCGCCCACATCGAAGGTCATCGTCCGCCCAAGGCTCCACGGGCCACGATGTCCTGGTTCATCTCTTCGATCGACACGCTGCAGGTTGGCGTGCCGAACAGCCCTTTGAGTTCCGTCACGGAGTGCGTATCCGCGACCATCTCGGTGGGGATGCCGATCTGGCGGGTATAGGTGAGATAGACCTCGTCCCGCTCCCAGCCGAGCGCGGCGTAGGCGGCCTGTGCGGTGTGGTTGGTGCGGGCGGTGGTCAGCTCCATGCGGAGCTTGCCGTGTTCGGCCGAGAGCAGCTCCGCCGCCAGCAGCAGCGCCCGCCCTGCCCCACTGCGGCGCGCGGCGGGTGTCACGAACAGGTCCGACAGCAGGTAGATCGGCTGCGCCGCGATCGAGCAGAACACCGGGTAGAGCTGGCAGAAGCCGATCGCCTGGCCCGCGCCGTCCTCGGCCAGCAGGATCTGCGACTCGCCGCGGGTCAGGCGGTCGCGGAGGAACTGCGTCGCGGTGGCGAGGTCGGCGGGTTGTTCGTAGAACTGGCGGTAGGCGTCGAACAGGGGGGCGATGCGGTCGAGGTCGGCGAGGGTGGCGGAGCGGGCGGTCATCGGCTGAGGGGAATTAGTGTGGGTACAAAAATTTGATGCGATTGGACTACGATTCCGCCAAAAGCCCGCGCCGGGCGAACCAGAGAGAAAGGAACCGCTATGCCGCGCAAACCGAATCCTGAACAACTGGACCTTGACGCGCCCGAGGCCACCGACGAGTGGTTTGCCAAGGCGCGTCCGGCGTCCGAGGTGCTGGGCGACTTGCTGGGAGCATCCGTCGCCAAGGAAATGCTCCAGCCCAAGCGCGGCAGGCCAGCGTTGGACAAGCCCAAGGCGCATGTGAACATCCGCCTGGATGCCGACATTCTGGAGGCGTTCAAGGAGACCGGGGCCGGCTGGCAGACGCGGATGAACAATGCGCTTCGAGAATGGTTGAAGGCCCACCCGAATGTGACCGGGGTTTGATCCGGGGCGCACCAAGCAGATGCCTTAGGCGTCGAACTCCCGCGCGATGACGGCATCCAGTTCGTCCGAAGGATCAGGGATCACGTAGCGCCCGGCTGCGAGCCCCAAGCGGACACGAGGACGGTCCAGCGGCACCAGCCGGGCCACCGGCTGCCCATGCTGCCCCAGCAGCGTCACCGACTCGTGCGCGGCACGCACGCGCTCCACCAACTGCACGAGCTGGCCTTGGGCTTCTTGAACCGGGATGGCGTGAGGGGTGGCAGGCATGTGGCGATCTCCCGTTGGCGGCAGATGACGAGGCGTCCAGTATGGCAGGGCCGGACGTGCTGGCAACCCGTCAGACCTTGCGCACCAGCAGCCACCGATCCAGCGGCGCCACCAGCGCGATGCCGACCGTGTACGCCACGATGTCGCCCCACGAAAACGCCGAGCCGAGCACGAGGTGGCCCGGGGTGGTCGCGCGGATGGCGTTGATCCACGGCGCCTGGTAGAACTGGCTGCACTCGTCCGCAGTCGAGATCACCAGCGCCGTCAGCGCGACCTTGACCACGGACGCGGTGGGCGACACGAAGGCGACGAGCCAGTACACCATTTGTGCCCAGAGGGCGTCGCCGGGGTATTTCTCGAAGATGGCGGGGAATAGGGCTGGGTATTTTCGGGAGGCTAGGCCGAGGGCGATGGTGGCGGCTAGGGGCAAGCGGGATTTGGGGTTTTTCATGGTCTGCGGCCGATGCTCGTTGAATCGTGTCCGATGCATGGCTCATACCGTTTAACTCAGCGGCAGCAGAAGGCTATCCGCTGGAATGATGGAGTAGTCTTCGTTAAATTACCGCTTCGAAAGAAATCGCTTGCACTTTTTCTCGTCTTCCCCAGAGCTAACACAATCCGTGTATTTCTCGATACTTTCAATCTCGTTCTTTCCCGCAGCCTGAATGTCCCGAGCCCGCTGCCATTCTTGGTATGCTGGATCGTTGCCGTCTAGGCCAACCGCCTCTACAAACTCTTGGGAAATGTAGTTCATCTTTCGACTCTCGACGCGCATCATTTCTGTAAAAAGCAGATCGTCTATCCCCATATCTCGCAGGTATATGCGAGCGAGGTCTGCTAGCTTACGGTAGGAATTTTGCGACTGTCCATAGGACAAGCGCGCGAACTCCTCAGGGATAAAGTACGGGCGATGTATTCCTATCTTCGCACCAAGCGAAACGACCCGACTGGTTCCGCCGGATAGCACGAATACACATGCAGAGTTACATGCTGAACCAGGAAGCACCCAGACTTCAACGGCATTGCGTCGTAATATTTCGCCAAGCCTCATTGCTTCCATCACTTCGCCACCGGGCGATTGAAGTATCACTCTGACTACCGGAGTCCCATCGAAGTTGAATGTACTGGCGATCCGACGAGCTTCTGGTATGGCTTTTTGAAGTTTTTCTGCTGCTCCGCGCTTGATGTCACCAGATATATCAATATGGGAATAATCCCGAATATTACCTTCATTGCCAATTCGCGGATTGGCTGGAACAACCATAACCACCGTATCCTCCAGAAGAGGAGCAGCGTTCACTGCGATGCTCAGCGTAATCATCAAGTACGCAAGTGAAATTTTTCTCTTCATGATCAGCGGTGAATAGCGGGTTATAAGGCCCAACGTTTTAGTTAATCGAACCGTTGCGGCATTTGGCTAAAATCCCACAATTAAATGGCGGACCTTTGGCCGCCTGCCGCAATGGGTCCGGTTGAGCGAATGGATAGGCGGCGCTGTTTGGTCTTGCTACACAGATGCGAATACTTAGTTCGTCTTGACGCTAATCTTGCGGCTGGCGGCATTTACTTCAATTGACAATCCGACCTTTCTAGTTATATCTTGCATATCTGCTTCTGTAGCTGGACGACCGTTTATCTCAAAACTCCAATAGACCTTGTCGAATGAGACAAGGGCGCTCGATTCTCCATCGATGCGCGCGTGGAATTTCAAGGTTTCATCATTTGTGGATTGATCGTAGTAGATGAGTTCAGCAATTTCGCTAGAAATTCTTGTTGCAGTAGCTCTGAATATTTCGGTTTGCGCAACCGTGATAGTCTTGTTCAGTGGCATTTCATCAGCGTTCATTGTTAATATATCCTGTTGTCGAAGGAATAGGAGACCTGTGTTAAGGCCAAGTACGATGTGGCGACAGTTACAACGGCTATCGTACTTTAGACCTCACGGCCCTGCTGTCTAACTTGGCAGCTGACATCTAACTCAGCGCCAATCCGGCACCCAAGTCGTTTTCTGCATTGATGTTTTTCTCTGCCCTGCATGATTTCACTCCCGTATGGATTGCCTGAAAGCCTGCCCTGACAACGTAACCGAGTACGCCATCAGTAAGCCTCCATGGTGCCGGTGCGCAGCCCCTTCGCCCATCGGCAACATCACCCCAAATCGCGAATTTCATCACGAAAACGCAAAAACGGCCGAGGAGCCCACGCCCCTCGGCCGCCTTGTCAGCGCCGACCCACTCGCCAGCGCTACCGCCCGCGCATCACTTCGCCGTCGGCATCACGAATTCAGCACCCTTCGCGATACTCGCCGGCCACCGCTGCATCACCGACTTCTGCTTGGTATAGAACCGCACGCCCTCTTCCCCATAAGCGTGCATGTCGCCAAACAGGCTCTTCTTCCAGCCGCCAAACCCGTGCCACGCCATCGGCACCGGGATCGGCACGTTGATGCCGACCATGCCCACCTGGATGCGCCGCGCGAACTCGCGGGCCACACCGCCGTCGCTGGTGTAGCAGGCCACCCCATTCCCGAACTCGTGGGCGTTGACCAGATCGACCGCCGTGGCGAAATCGGCCACGCGCACGCAGGCCAGCACCGGGCCGAAGATCTCTTCCTTGTAGATGCGCATCTCGGGCGTGACATGGTCGAACAGCGTGCCGCCAGTCCAGAACCCGTCCTCGAACCCCGCCGCCCGGAAGCCGCGCCCATCGACGACGAGCTGCGCGCCCTCCTCCACCCCGATGCCGATGTAGCCCTCGATCCGGTCCCGCGCCACCGCCGTGACGATCGGCCCCATCTCGGCGTCGAGTTCCATGCCGTTCTTGATCTTCAGCGCCTTGGCACGCTCGGCCACCAGCGGCACGACCTTGTCGGCGATGTCGCCCACCAGCACCGCCACCGAGATCGCCATGCACCGCTCGCCCGCCGAGCCATACGCCGCGCCGATCAGCGCGTCCACCACCTGATCGACGTCCGCATCGGGCATCACGACCATGTGGTTCTTCGCGCCGCCGAGCGCCTGCACGCGCTTGCCGTGGTGCGCGCCCGTCTCGTAGATGTACTGCGCGATCGGCGTCGAGCCGACAAAGCTGACCGCCTTCACGTCCGGGTGCGTCAGCAGCGTGTCCACCGCGAGCTTGTCGCCCTGCACGACGTTGAACACGCCATCCGGCAACCCGGCCTTCTTCAGCAGCTCGGCCATGAACAGGCTGGCACTCGGGTCACGCTCGCTCGGCTTGAGGATGAAGCTGTTGCCGCAGGCGATCGCCACCGGGAACATCCAGCACGGCACCATGCACGGGAAATTGAACGGCGTGATGCCGGCCACCACGCCCAGCGACTGGCGCATCGTCCAGTTGTCGATGCCGGTCGAGACCTGGTCGGTGTAGTCGCCCTTCAGCAACTGCGGGATGCCGCAGGCGAACTCGACGATGTCGATGCCGCGGCTGACTTCGCCGATCGCGTCGGTGAAGACCTTGCCGTGTTCGGCGGTGATCATCGCGGCGAGTGCGTCGCGGTGTTCGTTCAGCAGCGCGAGGAAGTTGTTCATCACCCGCGCGCGGCGGATCGGCGGCGTCTCGGACCACGCGGGGAACGCCGCCTTGGCCGACGCGACGGCGGCGTTTACCTCGTCCACGCTGGCCAGCGCGACCTGCCGGGCGACAGCGCCGGTGGCGGGGTTGTAGACGGCTTGCGAGCGGCCGCTGGTGCTGGCGACGCGCTCGCCATGGATGTAGTGGCCGATGTCGCGGGTGTCGGTGTAGGGCTGGGTCATGAGGGGGTCTCCGGCGGGTGTTCTGGACAGGATGCAGCGCAGTCTAGGCACACACCCGGCGCATGACCAGACCGGGCCGCTGGATACACTGTTCAGCCAGACGAACAATCCTCCGCAGAAACCCGGAACAAAGCCGGACCAACGCCGGACCAACGAAAGCCCCCGATGGACACCCGCCGCGTCGACCACCTCTGGTCCCACGTCCACTGGCTCACCGTGCTGGGCGACCTGGGCAGCTACACCGCCGCCGCGCAACGGCTGGGCGTGAGCAAGGCGGCGATGAGCCAGCGCATCAGCGAGCTGGAGCGCGCCGCGGGCGTGCCGCTGGTGCAACGCACGACCCGCAGCGTGCGCCTGACCGAAGCGGGGCAGCAGCTCGTGGACAGCACCCGCAGCGCCTTCGAGCAGATCGAGCGCGGGTTTTCGGGCGTCAAGGATCTGGCGGCGCAGCCCCGCGGCCTGCTGCGCGTGACGATGCCGGTGGCGCTGGGGCGGCAGACGGTGGTGCCGCACCTGCCGGCCTTCCTGCGCGCGTACCCGGAGGTGCGGCTGGAGCTGAATCTGTCGGACCGGCTCACGTCGCTGGCGCAGGAGGGCTTCGATCTGGCGATCCGCCACACCGAGCACCCGCCGGAGACGCACGTGGCGTGGCGGCTGGCGGACACGCGCGCGGTGCTGGTGGCCACGCGCGCCTATCTGGCCGAACGCGGCACGCCGCAGCACCCGTCCGAGCTGGCGCAGCACGACTGCCTGCACTACATCCGCCCCGGCGACGCGCCAACCTGGCAGTTCCGCGAAGTGCAGGCCGCGGCAGGGGCACAGGCTAGCCATGTGACGGTGGCCGTGCGCGGGCCGTTCAGCGCCAACAACAGCGAGGTGCTGCGCGAGGCGGCCACGGCCGGGCTGGGCATCGCACTGCTGCCGGACTTCAGCGCCGAGGCGGCACTGGCGGCGGGCGATGTGGTGGAAGTACTGCCGGACTGGCGCAGCGTGGGCGCCTTCGGGGGGCATCTGTACGCCTTGCGCCCATACAGCCCGCATGTGCCGCGCACGGTGCTCGCACTGGTCGGGCACCTTCGGCAAACAATGGACAAAAAAAACCCACCCGGTTAGGGGTGGGTCGATAGACGCTCCGTGAGGAACGCCGTTGGGAACTGGGCACCGGGAGCGGGTTCGATGATTTTTGTGTCCGAACTCGCGTCTCGCCGGCTTCAGATTTCTTTACTTCCAAAACACCGCGTGACAGCAACTGGTTCGTACTGTACGGAACCCACCCCCCCGCGCACATCCCCACGACGGTGGAAGTTAATTTGGTAATCCATCACAAATCTGCTCCCAGACAATCGCGGCGCGCGAATTGGCCGATCTGACGTGATTTGATCCCATCACCGCCCAATTTCAAACAAATTCGAACGAATTTCAGCCTCGTACAAAATGGAAGATTCGCGTCAGCGCGCCCATGCCTGCCCTGAAATCGCCCCCTTGCTCCATGCCCTTGTCCCGTCGTTCCACCCTCGCCCGCCTGACCCGCTGGGCCGCGCTGCTGGCCGCACAGCGGGTGCTGTCCGCCCCGAATGCCAGCCTGACGCGCATCCCCAATCCGCGCTTCGAGAGCGATCCGTTCGCGCTCGGTGTCGCCAGCGGCCAGCCGCGCCCGCGCAGCGTGGTCCTGTGGACACGGCTGGTGGCCGACCCTGGACAAGCCGCTGCCGCACTGCCGCCGGCGCTGATCCCGATCACCTGGCAGGTGGCGGACGACGACTCCTTCGCCCACATTGTCCGCAGCGGCACCGTGCTGGCCGATCCCGCCCAGGCGCACAGCGTGCGGGTGCTGGTGGAGCACCTGCAGCCGGCGCGGCGCTACTGCTACCGCTTTCTGGCCGGCAGCGCGGTCAGCCCGGTCGGCCGCACCCGCACCGCCCCGGACGAAGACGCCCAGGTCGACCGGCTGCGCCTGGCGCTGGCTTCGTGCCAACACTACGAGCAGGGCTGGTTCACGGCGCACCGGGAGATCGCCCAGCAGGATCTGGACGCCGTAGTCTTCGTCGGGGACTACATCTACGACTCCAGCAACCCGCGCTTTCGCATGCGCACGCACGAGGCGGAGGAGCCCTGCACACTGGACCAATTCCGCGCCCGCTACGTGACCTACAAGCGCGACCCGGATCTGCAGGCCTGCCACGCCGCCCATCCGTGGATCCTCGCCTGGGACGACCACGAGGTGCGCAACGACTACGCCGGCGCACTCGGCGACGTGGACGACGGCTCGCCGCAGGAGTTCCTGCAGTTGCGCACCGCGGCCTACCAAGCGTATTTCGAGCACCTGCCGCTCGCCCCGGACCAGTTGCCGGGTGCGACGGGTGTGCGCATGCACGACCGCTTCCGCTGGGGGCGGCTGGCGGACCTCTGGATGCTCGACGGGCGGCAGTACCGCAGCCCGCAGGTCTGCAATGGCCGGGATGTGGCGGGCGGCCATGTGCGCTGGCACTGCCGCGCCCTCGCCGATGACCGCGGCACGATGCTGGGTGCCGACCAGGAACACTGGCTGCAGGACGGACTGCGCAGCGCCACCGGCCGCTGGAAGCTGATCGGTCAGGCCACGCAGGTGAGCCCGTGGGGCGTGCCCGGCCCGGACGGCAAGAAGCTGGTCTACACCGACGGCTGGGATGGCTACCCGGCGTCGCGCGCGCGGCTCCTCGACCTCATTGCCAGCCACCAGCTGGAGAACGTGGTGTTCCTCGGTGGCGATGTGCACCGCCATGTCGCCGCGCTGCTGCGCGCTCGACCGGACGATCCACAGACCCCCGTGGTGGCCAGCGAGTTCGTGACCTCGTCGCTCACCACCGCTGGATTGCCGGATTCCCTCATGTCGCTGATTCGCCGCAGCAATGCGGACATCCTGCACGCCCGGAGTGACGAGAGGGGTTATATGCAGCTGGAAGTCACGGACCGATCGCTACACTGTGTCGCAAGAGCTACAGGTTTCCCGGTTCTGGCACACGCGCAATTGCACACGCAAGCGCGTTTTCGTGTCGATTCGGGACGGGCCGGCCCGCAACGTGAATGACCACGGCGGCCCGCGACATGGCCTGGAACCTCTGGGAGAGGCGCGGGGGATGAGGGTACCCGGGCCGGCAGCGGGAGCATGACAATGATGGCCGAACGACGCACTCTGAGCAGCTGGTTCCACTGGTCGACCTGGTTCGCAGGCCGGTCCCAACGCGCCGCAGCACGGCGCAAGGCCGAGGACTTCGCCGACTACGGCACCGCCTTCGGCCTGGACATGAGCATGGACCCGCTAGGCGAGTCCGCGACCCGCCCCGCAGCCCGCCCGGCGCCCGCCAAGGCGCCCACCGGCAAGCGCTGACGCTGACCCGGCAGGCTGGTGTGCCGCGTCAGCGCACCAGCAGCACCGGCGTCTTGCAGTGCGCCATCACCCGCGTGGCCACCGATCCGAGCACCAGATTGGCCAGCTCCCCATGGCCGTGCGACCCCATCATCAGCAGGTCGAAATGCCCTTCGGTCGCGGTCTTGCTGATGGTGTCAGCGATGTGGCCGGTCTTGCTCAGGAAGGTCGCCTGCAGCCCCTGCTTGTCCAGGAAGGCGCGCATCGGGTGGAACACCTTCTCGCCCTCGTCCGCGTAATACGAATGCAGTAACTCGCGGTCGAGCACTGCCGCCGCCCGCGGCGGAATCGGCGGCACCACCGTGAGCACGGTGTAGCTGTGCTGCGGCCCGAGCCATTCGTCGTGCGCCGCCCAGTAGGCCACCATCCGGCGGGTGAATTCACTTCCATCAACGGCAACTAGAATCTTCATGACGGGATCTCCTTCAAAGTGACGGTACCGAGTCTTTGACATCCTCCCCGCCCTAAAGGACGGGGATTCCTCCTGCGAGACGCGCATGCCCGCGCGCGGCGATGTTCTTGGCTGCGTTCACGTCGCGGTGGTGTTTCGCCCCGCACTCGCAGCAAGTCCACCGCCTCATTCCA
>NZ_CAWURG010000039.1:0-89756 GCF_963924895.1 uncultured Sphaerotilus sp. | reverse complement strand
CGCATCCATGATCCGGCCCTTGGCGGCCTGCAGGTTCTCCGACGTCGTGCTCAGGTTCGCCACCACGCTCTCGAAGCGGTTCTGCACCGAGCCCAGGTTCGAGCGTGCCGACGTCACTTCGTCGATCGCAGCGTCCAGGTTCGACATCGTGGCCAGGGCATTCGCTGCGCTGGTGATGTTGGCGGCGGTGCCCGTGATGGCGGCATCCATGCCGACCCCGGCAGAGATATCGGTCAGGGAGACAGTGATCTTGTCCGTGGCCACGTTGTCAGCACCGACCTGGAAGGCCATGTCGGTGGCCGAAGCGTTCAGCAGGTTATTGCCGTTGAACTTGGTGCCGCCGATGACACGGGTCACTTCCTTCGCGAGGGCCTGGTATTCCTCGTCCAGATTGGCGCGGTCGCTGGAGCTGTTGGTCGAGTTGGCCGACTGCACCGACAGCTCACGCATGCGCTGCAGCGATTCACCGATCTTGCCCAGCGCGCCTTCAGCCGTCTGCGCCAGCGAGATCGCGTCGTTGGCGTTGCGGCCAGCCACTGCCATGCCCTTGACTTGCGAGGTCATGCGCTCGGCGATCGCCAGGCCGGCCGAGTCGTCCTTGGCCGAGTTGATGCGCAGACCGGTCGACAGGCGCTGCATCGAGGTGCTGAGCGAACCTTGGGTCGTCGCCATGGCGCGTTGCGCCGTCAGCGAGGACATGTTGGTGTTGATGGTCGATGCCATTGCGAACTCCATTCGAAATCTGTTGAGAGGGACACCGGCTTCGGCGCCCTGTCGGCCCTGCAACTTGTCGTTCGGGCCGTGAAGTGGTTTTCGTACATGGCCAGAGGAACTTGAGCAGGGGAGACAAATTCTTCCCGCTGCACCAATTCGATCATTTCCGCACGACCGCCCCTCCGCGTTGCCCGCCAGGCAGCTACTTTGTCAACAAGAGGACCGATTGGTACCACACCAAAACCGCAAAGCACCCCTTGAAGTGATAAAACACAGGGAGGTGGACAACGGAGACCCCATTCATGCTCAACATCGTCGTGGCCCGTCGGGGAGAAGAGGTCCGCTGGATCGATGAACTGCCCGATCACTGCACCGTGACGGTCTACGCCGACGATGCATCTCTCGGCGTGCCGCTGGATGTCACGCGGCCCATCGATCTGGTGCGTCTGCCGGGTCAGCACAGCGTCGGCGAGCTGTACCTGCGGCATCTGGGCCGCGCGACGGCCGGCCCGGTGGAGGGCACGACCGTGTTCTGCCCAGGCAACCCGCTGGACCTGTGCCCGGACTTCTTCGCCCTCCTCGAGACCTCGGCGCTGTGGAGCGAGGTTCAACCCTTGACCCAGACACCTGCTGACACCGAGTCGGCCACTGACGCACGGGACTGGCTGGCGGAGCTGCCGGTGGCTCCGGTCCGGTTCGACCTGCGCAGCTGGGCGCCGCTGGGCGGGTTCGACAAGACGATGTACCGGGCGCAGCAACGCTACCGCCAGACCCACCAGCTGACCGATCACCGCCATCCGGCGGTCCACTTCTTCGAGGCTTGTGGTCTGGACGCCTTCGCGCAGACCGTGGGCGCGCACGATCTGGGCATGCGCGACAGTGGCTTGCTCTTCGCGGTGCGGCAAACGCGCATCAACGACTGGCTGGCGACCAGCGGCCCCGCCCTGCCCCGGGTGGGCGACTGGCTGCGCCAGGATCCCGTGCACATCCGCATCTGGGACCAGTTCTGGCTGCACCTGTTCGGCCTGCCCTTCGTGCGCCTCGAGGCCCTGCCACGCCCGGACCTGGCGCTGGACGTGGGGGACAACGAAGACGCGCTGCTGGAGGACTTTTCCCTCAGCCGCGCACTGGCGACCATCGACGACACGCTGGCGCGCCTGGCCCCCCAGCCGCTGACCAACCGCGACCACCGGCCTTCAGCCCTGCAGGTGGCACGGGCCATCGCCGCCGCCCAGGCAAGGAATGCACCGCCGCAGTCGGCCGAATCACGACGGAATCTGGCAGATCTGTCAGAGCGGGCGGCCCAGGCATTTCGCGTGGGCGACCTGCAGTACGCGGTCTCCTGCGCGCAACTGGCACTGAAACAGGACGCAAATCACACGTCCAGCCGATTCACGCTGGCCATGGCGCTGTCAGCACAGGGCAACCGCGAGGCCGCACTCGAGCAGTTCGAGCAGTTGCTGACCACCGGGAGCCCCGCACCCCGCCACCTCCCTGTGCCAGACCGCACGATTGCGCCCGCCCGGACCCAGTGATCCGTGCAAACGTGCCACCCGAGGATGACACGCTGTAGGAATTTGCCTGACACGCTACAAGAGTTTCGGGGACTCAAGGCACGGAAGAGGGCTGATGTTCCCGCCCAGTTCATGTCATCAGAATCGACTCCATCGACAACGCCTCGCCGACCTCACCCAGGCAGCGAAGCCCACCCAGACCGACAGGAGCCCGACATGAACACCGAACAGATCCTCTCCGAAATCCGCGAAGCCAATCTGTCCTACATGATGCTGGCGCAGAGCCTGATCCGTGCCGACCGCGAACAGGCGCTGTTCCGCCTCGGTGTGTCGGAAGAGACCGCCGCCATCCTGGAGATGCTGTCGCCGGCCCAGATGCTGAAGATCGCCGCGGGCAACACCCTGCTGTGCCGCATGCGCGTCGATGACGATCTGGTGTGGAGCCTGCTGACCAACCACGGCAAGAGCGCTGCCAACGACGGCGTGTCCCGCCTGCACGCCAGCATCCTGATGGCCGGCCGCCACCAGGAAGCCGCCTGAGCCGCATCCAGCGCCCACCGCAAATCCAGAACACGACGACACACCGGGGAAAAACACCATGAAATGCAAGAGCATCCTGACCGAAGCCCGTCAGATCGAACGCGCCGTCACGCTGATCAAGCTGGGCGCCCGCCTTCAGGTGCTGGAGTCGGAGACCGACCTGTCCTACGAGCGCCTGCTGCGCCTGTACAAGGAAGTCGCCGGCAAGTCGCCGAGCAAGGGCCAGCTGCCCTTCTCCACCGACTGGTTCATGACCTGGCAGCCCAACATCCACGCGTCGCTGTTCCTCAACACCCATGAATACCTGAACAAGGTGGCCGAACTCGAAGAGATCGACACCGTGATCAAGGCTTATCAGCTCTATCTGGAGCAGACCCAGGCCCAGAACCTGGAGCCGCTGCTCTCCGTCACCCGCGCCTGGCGCCTGGTCAAGTTCGTCGACAACGGCATGCTGACGATGACCAAATGCTCCAAGTGCGGCGGCCACTTCGTCACCCATCCGCACGAGATCGCCAAGCACTTCATCTGCGGCCTGTGCAACCCGCCGGCACGTGCCGGCAAGGGCAAGGCCAGCGGCTCGCTGCAACTGCACTGAATTTGCACTGACTTTCCCCCTGCACCATTCCCGGTGTATTGATACGGACCCTTGGCGCGATGCCCGGGTCCGTTTTTTATTCTGCGCAAGGAGACTGAACGTGGATGTCACGCTGGACGAACCTTCCACCGGCACCGCGACCCTGCGGGCCACCCACGCCACCCAGCAGCTCTGCAAATGCTGCGGTGCACCGGCCCGGCTGTCGGGATTCGTGGATTTCGATCGGGATTGCTTCGGCTACAACGCGAAGCGCGGACAGATCCGCGGGCTGCCCATCGCCTACTACAGCTGTGCGGAATGCGAGTTCGCGTTCACGGATGCCTTCGACGACTGGAGCCCGGCCGACTACCAGGCCCACATCTACAACGACGAATACGCCCTGTTCGATCCGAACTTCGCGACCGAGCGTCCCCAGAACACCTGCAGGCTCGTCCAGCATCTGGTCCACAACCGCTCGGTGCGCATCCTGGACTACGGCAGTGGCAACGGACACACCGCCCGGCTGCTGCGCGAAGCGGGCTATACCGACGTCACCGAATACGACCCGTTCCACGGCGACCCGGTGAAACCGACCCAGGGCGGATTCGATCTCGTCATCTGCATCGAGGTCGCTGAACATGTGCCGGATCCTCTGCGCCTGTTCGCAGAGCTGAATTCCTACACCGCCGCCCACGGCATCATCCTGCTGTCGACCAAGGACATGGCCGAAGTCCAGGGCAACTGGGTGAACGACTGGTACGTCGCACCGCGCAACGGGCACATCTCGTTCTACTCCGGCCGGACGCTGACCCTGCTCGGCAACAGCCTGAACCGCAGCTACCGCAAGCTCGACAGCTTCCGGCATCTGCTGATGCCCAAGGGCGCCTGACGCCCCGGCCCGGACTCAGACGGGCACTGTGCCGCAGCGGGTCGACTCGGCGATGAAGAGTCGGCCCTCGCGCCACACGATCTCCACCTTGAGGGCCGGCGCCGCGTCGAGCTGCGCCCAGAAGCTCGCCTGCTGACTCCGCGCCACCGCGACCATGCCCGGCGGATCCCCCGGCAAGCCGCGCAGCACCGCCAGACGGCCAGCCGACTGCCCGATGAACGACGGGATGCCCTGCTGTGCGATGCGCCGCAACAGCCCGGCATGGTGCGGGTCGGCGAACTTCTCGAGGATGAACTGCCCGTTGCGGCACCGACGCAGGGACTCGATCAGGCAGGTGAGCGCCTCGCGGTCGGCCATGTCGCTCCCGACGGCCAGATAGAGCGCAGCCGGCGGCCCGTCCTCGCCAGACGGCACCTCGAACCGCGCGCCGGCGGCAACCGCCCAGAGCCGCTGCCGCTCGTTCGGACGGCAGGTGGCCCACAGGTCCAGATCGATCTGCGCGTTGAAGACGACCGCCCGGAACCCGAAGCGCGCCGCCAGCTTCAGCGCCCCGTGGCCACCCATGCTCCCGAAGTAGCAGGTGACACGCTCCGGTGCGAACGCCGGCAGCACCCGCGCCCGCACCAGCTCGTCGAGTTCCTCCAGCACGTGGCCGCTGTACCAGTTGAACTCCGGGTTGTTGACGAAGAGCAGGTGGTGGCCGGGCAGCGCCTGCTGCAGGCCGCGGACCTGCGCGTAGCCGTGCCGGCTCTCCAGACAGGACAGCACGATGAGCAGTTCGCCATTGGCAGCGCCCTGCGCAGGCGCCACCCACAGGTGTTCACGGCCCGGCCCAGGGGCCAGCAAGGGCAGCCACTGCTGCAGCGGCTCGCTGGTCAGACGCCGCTGCGCCTCCTCGGCGTGGTCCGGATCGGCGGCCAGAGCGCGCCAGAGCGACTCCGCGCGGCACAGATCGCGGTGCCGGTCGGTGGCCCCCGCCTCCAGCGCCCCGTCCAGCAGGGCGCGGGCCAGCATCGCCGTGGCCAGCGTGCGCAGCGGGCCGGCAGCGGTCACCGCCAGACGCTCCCACGCCACCAGTTCCGGGCCACCGGCGCCGCCAGAGGATCCGCATTCCAGTGCCTCGCACAGGGCGTCGACATCGACCGCGGCATCGGCGGCCAGCAGCTTCAGCATCGCCGCCAGCCAGACGCGGGCCTGCGCATCGCCATGGACGGCGCGCGCTTCGGCCAGTGCGCGGGCGCCACCGGCCGCGTCACCGCGGTCCATCGCCTGCAGGGCCAGCGACCGGCACAGCGCGGCGACAGCCGCCGGGGCCAGCGCGCCGCTGTCCATCAGCGCCCGCACCGGCGGCTCCGGCAGGTGACCGCGTTCGGCTAGATCGTGGCAACCGTCGAGCGCGCCCAGCATGCGCCAGGCCTGCCCGTCCGGCAGCGGCTCGGTGTCCCCACCGCCGAGGGCGGTGTGCAAGGCGCTCATCCGGTCCCGGGCCGAAGCCCGGTGCAGGCTGGCCAGCAGGCGGGCACGCCAAGCCGGATCCGGCATGCGCCGTGGCTGCAGCCAGCCGGACTGCAGTGACTCGCTCAGCGCCAGCGACACATCGCCTTCCAGCCAGCGGCGGAACCAGTGGGGCGACACCGCCGCCGAGCCACCGCCCTGCACGCACTGCACCAGCGTCTCGAGCGACAGCGCGTCGTTGCCGGTCCGCACCGCCAGCTCGAAGACACGCGCTATGCCCTCGGTCCACGGGGCCACGCCCGCTTCCATGCTGGCGAGGATCTGCTGGAGCAGTGCGTCGGCATCCTGCGCGGAGAGGGTCTGCGTGTCGCTCTCCAGCCGTGCCCGGACACCCAGCCACTGCGCCTGCGGCAGCGCCGCAGAACCGGTCTGCCCGTGCGCGGCCAGCAGCGCCAGCACATGGTCCGGCGCACGTGGCCAGTGCAGCGTGCGGGTGAGGTGCAGTTCGGCCAGGGCCAGCCACGTGGACGGCGCATCCCAGTCCTGGTCCAGGAGCTGGCACCACGGCACCAGGCGCCCATCGAGCCACCGCGTCGCTTCATCGCGGGTCCGGGCATCCACCCGGGACCAGAGGGCCCACAGGTGCCGGTGCAGGGAGATCCGGTCTTCGGCGTCGAGATGCGCCGCCACCAGCGGCAGGCGCTGGCGCAGCAACACGGCGGGATCGTGGCCGGTCGGCTGTGCCGCCAGCCAGTCCCGCACGGACTGGCGGTTCGGATACGAGCGGACGCTGGCGCATGGCGAGGCGGGAGCGACCGGGGGACGGGCGGTGGTGACCTGAGGCATGGCCCGAATCTAGGCCGGACCTCCAACGGGCAGCGGCCCGAATTGCGGGCGGACCCGGCACCAGTTGCGGCGCCCGTCCCCCAGGGGCGCGGTACAGAAAACTGCCACGGCCGCAGGACGTTTTTCAGCTCTTGATGGCCCGCAGGCGCTCCCTACAGTCAAGGCATTCCCATCAGCCCGGCCAGCCCCATGCACGCGCAACTCCAACCACCCGATGTCGTGATCTCCGAGCGACCGGTGCATCCGGGCAGCGACACGCTGACGATGCCGGGTCTGCTGACCCGGATCGAAGCCACCGAGGCACTGGGCGACCAGATCAGCCAGGCGATCGACCAGCTGGTCGATGCCGTGCTGAACCTGCAGCAGCCCGCAGCACCCGCACCGGCGGCAGACCCCAACGCACTGGTCGCGCTGGAACGCCGGATGCTGGCGCTGGAGCAGCAGGTCAACCTGGCCCAGGCCTGCCAGGAGCTGACGCGCACCGCACAGTTCCACCCGAAGGAGCGCAGCGTCGTCTTCGTCGGCACCACCTACTTCGGCTGCAACGTCAAGTACGCCTGGCTGGCCTTCCGCGAGCGGGCGCGCCAGGAAGGCATCACCGCCTGGTTCCTGCCGCAGACCCAACAGCAGGAACAGGCCATCACGTCACTCGGCGAGGCCTGCTTCCCGCTGAACCACAACGACTGGAGCACGGCCCACGTGCATGCCGCGCTGTCGGCCGCGGTGGTCGTGACCTGCGACCACCTGCTCAACCCGAATCCCTACGCCGCGGCGCTGCTGGCCGGTGCGCGCCACGTGCAGCTCTGGCACGGCATCTCGATCAAGGAGATCGGCCTGCGCAACCTCGCCCCGCTGCGCCAGATGTCCGCGCGCTTCGCCCGGGTGCTGTCCACCTGCGGCCCGTTCACCCGCCTGGTCGGCACCTCGGCTGCGCAGGAAGTGGAATGGCGCCGCTGGTTCGGCTTCGAGCAGTACGCGCCGATCGGCTATCCGCGCAACGACGTGCTGCTGCGCGATCCGGACGCGGCCGACCTGCTGAACGTCGATGTGGAGATCTACCAGCTGGCACGCCAGACACGGGCGGCCGGCCAGCGCGTGGTGCTGTACGCGCCGACCTTCCGGGATGCCAGGCGCGGCACCTGGCTGCTGGAATCGGGGCTGGAGCAGCTCGCACAGAGCCTCGCCCGGCGCGGCGATCTGCTGATCGTCAACGTGCACCCGGTCGAATCCCCGCTGATTCCGCAGCTGGCGATCGCGATGCCGAGCGCCCGCTTCGTCACCCCGCGCACCGACCTCTACCCGGTGATGCGCGAGACCTCGCTGCTGATCACCGACTACTCCTCGGTGATGTTCGACTACCTGCTGCTCGACCGCCCGATCGTGCTGTTCCGGCCCGACCACCAGGACTACATCACCCGCTCGCGCCAGCTCTTCGACGCCAAGCTCGACGAACACCCCGGTCCGATGGCCACCAGCGTACAGGCTCTGCTGGACGTGCTGCGCCAGCCGGACGCCCAGGGCCGCACCTACGCACCCACCCGGGCGGCCATGCGCCAGCGCCTGTTCGACCACACGGACGGACGGGCCGGCGAACGCCTCGGCCAGCTCCTGCTGGAAGAGCTGGACTCCGCCCTGTGCCAACCCTAGGAAGCCAACCATGACCCACGTCCTGTTCCTGAGCGGCCCGGCACGCCTGCGGCACCCGGCACGGCTGCACTCCATCGCCATCACTTACGGCACCTACGACCTGTTCCACATCGGACACGTCCGGCTGTTCGAGCGGATCAAGCAGCGCTACGACCGGCTGGTCGTGGCCGTGTCCACCGACGAATTCAACGCCCTCAAGGGCAAGCGCTCGGTCGTGCCCTACGCGGACCGGGTCGCCATGATCCAGGCCTGCCGCCACGTCGACGAGGTCATCGCCGAGACCGACTGGGCCCAGAAGGCCCGCGACATCGAAGCCTACGGTGCGGACGCCCTGGTGATGGGCAGCGACTGGACGGGGCACTTCGACGAGTTCCGGTCCCTGTGCGACGTGGTCTACCTGCCGCGCACCGACCATGTCTCCAGCACGGAGCTGAAAACGGACATCGTCGCCCGCGCCCTGACGCCGACCGCGGCGGCACACCCCGCCTGAAAGCCCCGCATGCCCGTCTCCCTGCGCCGCCCGACCACGCTCCCCCCGCCGCCCGCCATCGCCCGCACCAGACCGCAGGCCGGGGCCGTCGCAAGCCCAAGCCTGCCGTGGCCGCTGCCCGCGCTGCTGTGCTGGGCCCTGGCCTGGGGCCACTGGCTGGGCATGCAGTCGCTGGGCGTCGGGGTGGGCATGTCCTTCGCCAGTGCCGTGCTGATCAGCAGCGCGCTGGCCCTGCTGGCCACCTCGCGCTGGCGCCGGCTGATGATCGCCGCCGGCTTCCCCCTGTCGTTCGCGCTCAGCGGACTGGCCAGCGGGTGGTCGGCGGTGTGGTGGCTGCTGCCGCTGGTGCTGCTGGCGGTGGCGTATCCGGTGCGGGCCTGGTCCGATGCGCCTCTGTTTCCGACGGGTGCGGCGGCGCTGGACGGTCTGGACGAGCTGATCGACCTGCCTGCAAGCGCCCGCGTGCTGGACGCCGGCTGCGGCCTGGGCCACGGTCTGCAGGCCTTGCGCCGGGTCTGGCCGGACGCCCGGTTGGAAGGCATCGAGTGGAGCCGGCCCTGGCGGCTCATCGCCGCGCTGCGCTGCCCCTGGGCACGCATCCGGCAGGGCGACATGTGGGCGCAGTCCTGGGCTGACCACGATCTGGTCTACCTCTTCCAGCGCCCCGAGAGCATGCCCCGCGCGGTCGAGAAGGCCCGGCGCGAGATGCGTCCGGGCGCCTGGCTCGTCAGTCTGGAATTCGAGGCGAAGGGCCTGCGTCCGCACGCGCGCCTGCAGCACCCCGGTCAGCGGCCGGTCTGGATCTACGCGATCCGTGAAGCCCGTCCCGCGACCGGCTCCGGCCCGCAGCACCACGACTCAAGTGTCGATCCCTGCTGACCGATATGCAAATCACGGCGCCGGTCGCGGGTCTCCCGCCATCGCAGCGCCCCGTGAAGTCATCTGAGGAAAAGGTCTCTCATGTTCGTCATCATTGGCTGGGTGGTCGCCATCGGCTGCATCTTCGGCGTGTACGCCGTGCACGGCGGCAACATGCAGGTCATCTTCAAGGCGCTGCCGTTCGAGATGCTCACCATCTTCGGCGGCGCCCTCGGCGCGTTTGTCGCCAACAACCAGATGAAGGTGCTCAAGGCGGCAGGCCGTGGCCTGGCTGGCTGCTTCAAGGCGTCCAAGCACTCCAAGGCCCGCGCGATGGAGCTGCTGGGGATGCTGTTCGAGATCCTGCAGAAGACCCGCAAGGAAGGCCTGATGTCGATCGAGAAGGATATCGAGGATCCGCACGCGTCGGCGCTGTTCCAGAAGTTTCCGGTGGTCGGCAATGACCACCACATCACCGAGTTCGTCTGCGACTACCTGCGCATGATGGTCTCGGGCAACCTGAACGCCCACGAGATCGAGTCCCTGATGGACACCGAACTCGAGACCCACCACCACGAGACCCACGGCGCGGCCGCGGCCATCGCCCGACTGGCCGGCGCCCTGCCCGCCTTCGGCATCGTGGCCGCCGTGCTGGGTGTGGTGAACACCATGGGCTCGGTGGGCCAGCCGCCGGCGGTGCTGGGCGGGATGATCGGCTCGGCGCTGGTCGGCACCTTCCTGGGCATTCTGCTGGCCTACGGTTTTGCGGAACCGCTGGCAGGCCTGATGGAGCAGAAGAACGACGAGGACAGCAAGGAGCTGCAGTGCGTCAAGACCGTGCTGCTGGCCTCGATGCAGGGCTACGCGCCGCAGATCGCCATCGAGTTCGGCCGCAAGGTGCTGTATTCGACCGAGCGCCCCACCTTCACCGAGCTGGAACAGCACGTCAAGAAGAAGTGACCACAGGAGACTCTCATGGCCGGTGACGCCAAGAAACTGCAGCCCATCATCATCAAGAAGGTCAAGAAGGGCGGCCATGGCGCACATGGCGGCGCCTGGAAGATCGCCTATGCCGACTTCGTGACGGCGATGATGGCCTTCTTCCTGCTGATGTGGCTGCTCGGCTCCACGTCCGAGGGCGACAAGAAGGGCTTGCAGGACTACTTCCAGTCGCCGCTGAAGGTGGCGCTGATGGGGGGTGGCTCCGGCTCCGGCGACTCGTCCTCCCTCGTCAAGGGCGGCGGTCAGGACATCAGCCGCACGGCCGGTCAGGTCAAGCGCGGCGACATCGAGGCCGAGCGCAAGACCTACCAGCTCCAGGCCCTCAAGGCCAACCAGGCCCAGGCCGAGAAGCAGCGCCTCGAAGGCCTGCGCGAACGGGTCAAGGAGGTGGTGTCCGCCTCGCCGCAGCTTGCTGCCTTCAAGTCGCAGATCCGGCTGGACATGACCCGCGACGGTCTGCGCATCCAGATCGTCGACGAACAGAACCGGCCCATGTTCGACAGCGGCCTCGACCAGGTGAAGCCCTACATGCGCGACATCCTGCGCGCCATCGGCAGCGTGCTCACCGAAGTGCCCAACAAGCTCACCCTCGAAGGCCACACCGACGCCCTGCCCTTCTCCGGGGGACAGGGCGGCTACAGCAACTGGGAACTGTCGAGCAACCGCGCCAACGCCTCGCGGCGGGAGCTGATCGCCGGGGGACTCAAGGACGACCGGGTGCTGCGGGTCCAGGGACTCTCGGCCAGCATCCCCTTCGACAAGCGCGACCCCCGGAATCCGGTCAACCGCCGCATCAGCATCATCGTGATGACGCGCGAGGCCGAAGAACGGTTCTTCGACAGCGGTGACGCCACGACCGTCAACGCCATTCCAGCCGAAGACCCTGTCTCAAGTCCACCGGCCACCGGCCGATAACTCTGTCTACGGCCCATTCACGCTGAAGGATTCGTAATGCCCGCCTGCCCCGATCTCCGCTTTCTCGTCGTCGACGACTTCTCCACCATGCGCCGCATCGTGCGCGGGCTGCTCAAGGAAATGGGCTGCCTGCACATCGAGGAAGCCGAAGATGGTGTCACCGCACTCCAGGCGCTGCGCAACAGCCGCATCGACTTCGTGGTGAGCGACATCAACATGCCCAACATGGACGGCTTCGAACTGCTCAGCCAGATCAAGCAGGATCCGGCGCTGTGCCACATCCCGGTCCTGATGGTGACGGCCGAAGCGCGCAAGGAAGACATTGTCCGGGCCGCACAAACCGGTGCGGCCGGCTACATCGTCAAACCCTTCACCAAGGCAACGCTGGAAGAAAAGGTCACCAAGATTATCCAGAAGATGCCCGTGACGGCCTGACCCACGGAGACCTCCATGAGCGACCAGCAACATCACCATGCCTCGCCAGAGGTGATCCGGCAGATCGGTGAAATCACGCGGAAGCTGCACGACTCTGTCGTGCAGATGGGTCTGATGGGTGATCTGCAGGCAGCCACACAAGCGCTTCCCGATGCACGCAGTCGCCTCAACTACATCGCCAGAAAAACGTCGGATGCGGCAGACAAGGTCCTGAACTCGGTCGACGCGGCCAAGCTGGAGCAGCGCGGCATCAGCGAGGCGGCCCGGGACATGCAGCAAGCGCTGGCCAGCGGCGGGCGTTCGGACACGGTCTCGAGCGACCAGCTGCTCGCCTGGATTGCGCAGGTCCAAGGCTCGACCAACCGCATCGACGACCACCTGACCAACATCATGGTGGCCCAGGACTTCCACGACCTGACGGGCCAGATCGTGAACAAGGTCGTCCGGCTCGCCGACGATCTGGAAACCAATCTGGTCCAGTTGCTGCTGCAGGTCGCGCCGGAGTACAAGGTGGTGGCCAGCGTCCACGTCCACGAGGACGACCTCAACGGGCCGGTGGTCAATCCCGAGAACCGCACGGACGTGGTGACCGATCAGAATGAAGTCGATGATCTGCTCGCCCGCATGGGATTCTGAGCACCCCGCCCTCCCCCGTCGGACGGGTCTGGAAAGAGGCAGTGATGAAGCGGCACTACACTGCGCCGCTCCATCACTGCCTCTTTCCATTGGCCATGTCCGATCTCCAAGCTGCCTTCGTCCAGGCCGTCGCCGACTCCAAGCAACTGCCCGAACGTCCTGACAACAGGACGCTGCTGCAGATCTACGCGCTCTACAAGCAGGCCTCCGAGGGCGACGCCAGCGGCGAGCGCCCCGGCATGACGGACTTCGTCGCCCGCGCCAAGTTCGACGCCTGGGCCGCGCTGGCCGGCACCGCCGCCGACACCGCCCGCCAGGACTACATCGACCTCATCGAATCGCTGAAGTAAGCGGCAAGGCCAGCGCCGCGTCGCGCTCCGCCTTGGGCAGCGCGGCCAGCCGGCGCACCTCGGCGTGGAAACGTGGCCAGTCCCGCCCCTCCCGCTCGAACAGCCGCTCGAACGCCGGCACCTGCGCGTTGTAAGCGGCGAGCACACCCAGCCGCGCGTTGTTGACGCTGTCGAACCAGGCGTCGTACGCCCGATCCCCGCCCCATGATTCGTCGCGCCAGCGGGCGTACTCGGCGCGCAGCTCGACCAGCAGCCGCGCCTTCTCGCGGCGCTTGTCCGCGTCCGGGGCATCGCTGCGGTAGAGCGCATCCAGCCGGTCGCGGGCACGCATCGTCATCGCGCGGAACTCGGCGCGGCGCCGGTCGAGTGACTCGGTCGCGGTGATCTGCGCCTCGCGCCCACCCTGCGCCAGCCACTGCCGACTGCCGATGCGCTCGACGGCCGTCGCATAGGACTCGTTGAAGGTCGTGTCCCCGTCCGCGTAGGCCACCTGGTGCGACAGCTCGTGGAAGATCAGCCGCGCCAGATCGATCTCCGCGCCACGCAGGAAGGTGTTGAGCAGCGGATCGGCGAAGACGCTGCCCGGCAACTTGCCCAGCGTCGAGTAGGCCGGCACGCCATAGACGTTCGCCTCCCAGCCCTGCGCCCGCAGCGCGCTGGCCAGCATCTCGGCTTCTGCCTTGTCGAAGTAGCCGCGATAGCCTACACAGCCCAGCACCGGGAAGCACCAGGTCTTCAGCTTGAGCGACAGCTCGGGCGCGGCCACCACGTTCCACACCGCAGCCGGTCGCCCGAGGTCGGCGTAGCGGCGGTAGCTCGCGTTGTCCGGCAGCGCCAGCGCGCGGCTGGCGTAGTCGCGCAACTCGCGGCTGAGTTCGAGGCGCTGGCGGAGGTCGTCCGGTGTGGCGGGATCGGCCAACACCTCGTCCACCGGCCGCGCTGCCCCCAGCATCCGCAGATGGCCGGCCACCGATTGCCACAGGTAGCCCGGCCGCCATGCCGACTCCACATCGTCCGCGGCGGTCGTCGCACACGCCGACAGCGCGCTGGCCAGCACGAGGGCCAGGATCCGAAGCGCCCTCACCCCGCGGCCTCCACCTCGACCAGCACGTCGTAGAAGCACGGCGCCGCACCGATGTCGCTGAGCTGCTGGTGCGTGACCTCGTTGACGTTGGTGCCCTGCGCGCCAAGCTTGCGCCACCAGATGCCCAGGCCGTTGACGACGCCGGGCCGGGCGCGGGTGCTGACGCGGGCGGTGCAGTGGTAGCTGCCACGGTCGTTGAAGACACGCACGGGCGTGTGGTCGGCCAGTCCACGGGCGGCGGCGTCGTCGGGGTGAATCTCGACGATCGGCTCGGACTCGATGTCGCGCAGGCTCTTCACGTTGACGAAGGTCGAGTTGAGGAAGTTGCGCGCCGGTGGGGAGATCATCGCCAGTGGATAACGCGCGGCCAGCGCCGGCGCCGAGACCACCGACTCGTGCGGCTCCAGGTGGTCGGGCAGGCCGAGCCCCGGTACGTCGATCTGCACCCGCCCGTCCCGCGTCGGGAAACCGCCCTCGGCAAACGGCGCGTCCGCGATCGGCAGGCTCATCCAGCCGGGCGACGCCTTCAACGCCGCGTAGGTCACGGCGCCCCGCAGCGTCTGCGCGGCCAGCGCCTCGTCGCTGTCGCGGAAACACGGCTCGTCGAAACCCATCGCCGCTGCGAGCCGCCGGAAGATCTCCGTGTTCGGTAGCGACTCGCCGAGCGGTTGGATCGCCGGCTCGTTGAGCAGCACGTCGGTGTGGCCGTAGCTGGTGTGGAGGTCGAGGTGTTCGAGCTGCGTCGTCGCGGGCAGCACGTAGTCGGCGTGGTCGGCGGTGTCGGTCAGGAAGTGTTCGAGCACGACGGTGAACAGGTCGTCCCGGGCGAAGCCGCGCACCACCTTCGGTGACTCGGGGGCCACGGCGACCGGGTTGCTGTTGTAGACGATGAGCGCTTCGACCTTCGGGCCGAAATCGGGCGAGGCCTCGCGCAGCAGGTCATCACCGATGGTGCTCATGTTGAGCGTGCGCGGCGTGCGGCCGGCGAGCAGGTCGGGGCGCTGGCGCGCGGCGTCGTCGCGGATCGCGCCGAACCAGCCGGAACTCGACAGCAGCAGCCCGCCCGCGCGGTGCCGCCACGCGCCGGTCAGGCACGGCAGCAGCGCGACCAGCCGCACGGCGTTGCCGCCGCCGCGCACGCGCTGCATGCCGTAGTTCAGTCGGATCGCGGCCGGTGTCGTCGTGCCCAGGTCGCGGGCGAGGTCGCGGATCTGCTCGACCGGCAGGCCGCAGACCTCGGCGGCGCGCTCGGGCGGCCACTGCAGCGCGCGGTCACGCAGCGCGGGCCAGCCGTCGGCCTGCACATGCGCGTCGATGTAGGCCTGGTCGAGCCAGTCGTTCACGATCAATTCGTGCATCAGCGCCAGCGCCAGCGCGCCATCGGTGCCGGGGCGGAGTTGCAGGTGGGCGTGGCACTTGTCGGCCGTCTCGGTGCGGCGCGGGTCGATGCAGACGAGCTTCGCGCCTGCGCGCTTGGCCTGCTGCGCGAAGGTCCAGAAGTGCAGGTTCGACGCGATCGAGTGGCTGCCCCAGATGACGATCAGCCGGCTCTCGGCGAAATGCCGGACGTGCATCCCGACCTTGCCGCCGTAGGTCGCCGCCAGCGCGTCACCACCCGCCGACGCGCAGATCGTGCGGTTCAGCAGCGAGGCACCGAGGCGGTGGAAGAAGCGCGCCGCCATGCTCTCGCCCTGCAGCAGGCCCATCGTGCCGGCGTAGCTGTAGGGCAGGATGGCCTCGGGGTCGCGGGCGGCGATGGCCTTCAGGCGCGCGGCAATGTCGGCGAGCGCCTCGTCCCAGCTCACGGGGACAAACTGGCCAGCGCCCTTCGGCCCGACGCGCTTCAGTGGCGACAGCACACGCTCGGGGTGGTAGGTCCGCTCGGCGTAGCGCGAGACCTTGGTGCAGAGCGCGCCGTGCGTCGTCACGTGCTCGGCGCGGCCCTGGATGCGCACGACACGCTCGGTGGCGGGGTCCACGCTGACCTGCATCGCGCAGGTGTCGGGGCAGTCGTGCGGACAGGCGGCGCGCACGGTGCGCAGCGGGTGGACGGCGATTTCGGCGGGGGCGTTCATGCCGGAATGATGGCACGCCCGGCACGGTCACCCCGGCTGCCGTACCCTCACGACCTGTCCCCATCCGTCCGTGAGTTCCCGCCTTGAGCCACCTCTTCACTCCCTTCGACCTCGGGCCGCTGCGCCTGCCCAACCGCATCGTCATCGCGCCGATGTGCCAGTACTCGGCCGAGGACGGCTGCGCCACCGACTGGCACCTGATCCACCTCGGCCAGCTCGCGCTCTCCGGCGCCGGGCTGCTGACGATCGAGGCCACCGCCGTCTCGCCCGAAGGCCGCATCACGGCGGGCGACCTCGGGCTGTGGTCCGACGAGACGGAGGCGGCGCTCGGCCGGGTGCTGCGTGCGGTGCGCCAGCATTCGGCGATGCCCGTGGCGATCCAGCTCGCGCACGCCGGGCGCAAGGCGTCGAGCCATGTGCCATGGCGCGGCGGCCAACTGGTGCCGGTCACCGAAGGAGGCTGGCAGCCGGTCGCGCCGTCCGCCGTGCCGCACGCCACCCATGAAACGCCGCCCGATGCGCTCGACGCCGCCGGCTTGCAGCGCGTGCTCGACGCCTTTGTCGACTCCGCTCAGCGGGCGCACCGCCTCGGCATCGACGCGATCGAGCTGCACGCCGCGCATGGCTACCTGCTGCACCAGTTCCTCTCGCCGATCGCGAACCACCGCACGGACGAGTTCGGCGGCGCGCTGGAGAACCGGATGCGCTTCCCGCTGGCGGTGTTCGACGCGGTGAGGGCGGCGCTGCCGGCGAGCGTGCCGGTGGGCGTGCGGCTGTCGGCCACCGACTGGGTGGCGGGCGGGTGGAACGCCGATCAGAGCGTCGTGTTCGGTCAGGCGCTGCGCGCGCGGGGCTGCGCGTTCCTGCATGTGTCCAGCGGCGGCGTGTCGCCTGCGCAGAAGATCCCCGTCGGGCCGGGCTATCAGGTGCCACTGGCCGAGCGGCTGCGCGCCGAAGTCGGGCTGCCGACCACCGCCGTCGGCCTGATCACCGAGCCGGAGCAGGCCGAGGCCATCCTCGCCGCGGGTCAAGCGGACCTGGTGGCACTGGCGCGGGGCATCCTGTACGACCCGCACTGGCCGTGGCACGCGGCAGCCAAGCTCGGCGGGCAGGTCACGGCGCCGCCGCAGTATTGGCGGTCGCAACCGCGCGGGCTGTCCACGCTGTTTGGCGATGCCGTCACGGGCCAACGCTGAACTGACCCATCCATTCCAAGGAGACTTCACGATGAGCACCACCCCTGCCGAACCCTTCGGCCTCTTCGACACCTTCGAGTCCTTTTCCGCCCAGGCGCAGGCGCGCGGTTTCGACGCCGTGCTGGTGCGCGAGTGGGCACCCGACACGGACACCAGCCTGCACACGCACCCGTTCGCGGTGCAAGTCCAGGTGGCGCGGGGCGAGTTCGCGCTGGAGGTGGGCGAGACGACGCGGCATCTGCGGGCGGGGGACACCTTCGCGTTGGACGCCGAGGTGCCGCATGTCGAGCGGTATGGGGCGGAAGGGGCGACGTTCTGGGTCGCGCGGCGGCACGCGCAGTTGTCACTTGACAACCCGTGACATCCCCTCCAAGATCTGAACCGCACCGATGACACGCTCCACACATCCCAACAAGGACATCGAGAAGGCCCTGCGCCACGCGGAGGACCAAGGTTGGCGGATCAAGGAAAGCACAGGGCGTGGGCACGCCTGGGGATCGCTTTACTGCCCCTACAACGATGTGGAGTGCCGGTGCGGCGAGTTCTGCATCACCAGCGTCTGGAGCACACCCAAGAGCCCCGACAACCACGCCCGCCAGCTCCGACGCGTCGTCGATAACTGCACCACACGCCGCCAGCAACCACCGAACACCGACTCGGAGTAAGCCGATGGAATACGAATTCACGCTCAAGTACCGACTGGATCCACAGGACGCCGACCACGACGCGGTCGTGGAGCGTCTGGGCGCGGCTGGCTGCACAGATGCCCTGGTGGGGCTGGGCGTGGCGGGTCATCTGGGGCTGGAGTTCGTGCGCGAGGCAGACTCGGCTGAAGAGGCGATCCTGAGTGCACTGGCCGATGTGCGCATCGCCCTGCCGGGGGCGAAGCTGGTCGAGGCCGGCCCGGATCTGGTCGGACTCACCGACATCGCCGATCTGCTGGGCGTGTCGCGCCAGAACATGCGCAAGCTGATGGTGGCGCACCCGTCGAGTTTCCCGACGCCGGTCCACGCTGGCAGCGTGTCGATCTGGCACCTGGCGCCCGTGCTCGGTTTTCTGGCAGAGCGACAGTACGGGCTGGCGCCGTCGATGCTGGAAGTGGCGTTGGCGGCAATGCGCGTGAACATCACCAAGGAAGCGGCGCTGGTCGGGTATCAGCCGCAGGACAGTCGGTTTGCGTTGGCGGCGGCCTGACGGCCTTCCGTCACGAATCATCGTCGAAGCCCATCGGCACATCGGGGGTCCGGTCACGGACGCGCTCCAGCGCGTCGAAGTCGGCGTTGGTGAGGCCGATCTGGTGGCTCAACGCCGAGAGCGCGTCACCCAGTCGGATACGGGTTTCCGGCCGGACGGCGCTGGCGAGGATGGCGCCGACCTCAGCTTCGGTGCTGTGGCCATGCAGCGCGGCTTGCTGCTTCAAGGCGCGATACACGTCATCGGGGAGGTTGCGGACGGTGAGCATGGGCATGGGCATGGGGTGCCTCGTCAAATCGAAAGAGATGCATGCGCCCTGATTAGTGTTCAAGCCGCCGAGCAAGACGGAAGCCAACGGCATGATGAGAACCAAAAATGTCGTTCCTTTCACTGCGCCAACTCTGATGGCGAGATGCTGACCGACACTCGGAGCCATTCTCAAAACAACTACCACCGCGAAGCACATGCATGTGGTGTAGAGCAGCGATAGGTCGGTCCATAGAAAACACCGGGTCTTGCACGGCCTCCGATGCGTAGGGTTCGAAAGTATCCGCACACCACTCCAGCACATTGCCGTGCATCTGGTGCAGTCCCCAACTATTCGCTGACAAGGCTTTAACGGGAACCGTTCGCTGAAGAGACGGGCCTTTTCCACCGCCGTTGTATGGACGGCTGCCGTCGTAGTTCACTTGCCCTGACGTGATCTGTTCCCCAAACGAGAACGGCGTCGTCGTTCCCGCACGGCAGGCGTACTCCCACTGTGCTTCTGTCGGTAGTTCCAGGTTCAGGCCCGGTACTCGCGCATTGAGTTTCGCCAGGAACAGGTCAGTCACTTCACTCCAACTCACCTCCTCGACTGGCAGTTGCGGGTCACCTTGGAACTCACTCCGATTGGCACCCACGATTTCTTCCCACAGCGCCTGCGTGCAAGCAGTGTCCGCCAGCCAATACCCTTGGGTTAGCACGACACGGTGGCGCAGTTCGTTGTCTTGCCGCTCGGCCTCGTTCGTCGGCGACCCCATCCAGAACGTCCCCGGCTCGATCCAGCGCATCCGCTGCACTACTTTGCCGACCTTGAACTCACACCAGCGGCCGTACTGATCGGTGCCTTCATCGTGCATCCAAGCAGCCCGTGACGGCGGGTCCGGCAGCACCAGCGCCTTCCGCGACACCTCAACCAACCGCTGCAACGCCGCCTCGGTATGCCGCCGGAAATCCAGCTCCAGCCCCTGCCGCCGCAGCAGCGGATGCAACTCCACTGGCAGGTGCTCCTCCAGCGGCGGCGGCGTGTTGTCGATTAGCACCGGCACCAGCTTGATCCGCCGCCGCAGCGCCGTCTCGACCTCGTAGCGCACGAAGTCATGTCGGTTGTGCAGCCGCAGCCGCCCATGCGGATCAACCGCGTTGTGCCACTTGGCGCCCATCATCACCAGCATCACCTGACAGCCTTCCAACTGCCGGTCGATCACCTCGGTGAAATCGTCGCCCGGATCGATCCCGTCCACGTCCATGAAGACGTGCTCGCGCCCGAGTTCGCGGCACAAGCGCTCCCACACCGCCCTCGCCTGCGCCGCGCTGTCGTCGCGCCGGTAGCTGATGAAAATCCCCGCCATGTCTCGCCCCTCACCTCACTCCCCGCATTCTCCGACAGCCCGCTAAGATGCCCCGAAACGCCCACCGCGAGCCCGACGCCATGAACGCCCCCGACCTCTCTCCCCTCGTTGCGATCCGCCGCGACATCCACGCCCACCCCGAACTCTGCTTCGAGGAAGTCCGCACCGCCGACCTGATCGCCCAGACCCTCGCCGGCTGGGACATCCCGGTCCACCGCGGACTGGGGACCACGGGCGTGGTCGGCATCGTCAAGGGCACGGCCGGCGAGTCCCCGCGGGCCATCGGCCTGCGCGCCGACATGGACGCGCTGCCGATGACCGAACACAACACCTTCGCCCACGCCAGCCGCCACCCCGGCAAGATGCATGCGTGCGGCCACGACGGGCACGTCGCCATGCTGCTGGCCGCCGCGCAGCAACTCGCCGCCCAGCGCGATGCCTTCGCCGGCACCGTCTACCTCGTTTTCCAGCCAGCCGAAGAAGGCGGCGGCGGCGCCCGCGAGATGATTGCCGACGGCCTGTTCACGCAGTTCCCGATGGACGCGATCTTCGGCATGCACAACTGGCCGGGGATGCGCGCCGGGGACTTCGCGGTGTGCGACGGGCCGTCGATGGCGTCGAGCAACGAGTTCAAGATCACCATCACCGGCAAGGGCTCGCACGCCGCGCTGCCGCACAACGGCATCGACCCGGTGCCGGTGGCCTGCCAGATGGTGCAGGCCTTCCAGACCATCGTCACGCGCAACAAGAAACCGGCCGACGCCGCCGTCATCTCCGTGACGATGATCCACGCGGGCGAGGCCACCAACGTCGTGCCCGACCACTGCGAGATCCAGGGCACGGTGCGCACCTTCACGCTCGACGTGCTGGACCTGATCGAGCGCCGGATGCGCGAGATCGCCACGCACACGGCGGCGGCGTTTGGCGCGACGGTGCAGTTCGAGTTCCACCGCAACTACCCGCCGACGATCAACCACCGCGCCGAGGCCGAGTTCGTCCGCGAGACGATGCGCGCCGTGGCCGGCGAGGCACGCACCCACGAATTCGAGCCGACGATGGGCGCGGAGGATTTCAGCTTCTTCCTGCAGGCCAAGCCCGGCGCCTATTTCGTCATCGGCAATGGCGACGGCGACCACCGCGCGCACGGGCATGGACTCGGGCCCTGCAATCTGCACAACCCGAATTACGATTTCAACGATGGGCTGATTCCACAGGGGGCGGCGCTATGGGTGGCGCTGGCGCGGCGATGGCTGGGGCAGGCAGACTGACTTCCTGACGGTGACGCTGCGGGCAGTGTCAGGCGGCCTCGAT
This sequence comes from uncultured Sphaerotilus sp., assembly GCF_963924895.1. Taxonomy (NCBI): domain Bacteria; kingdom Pseudomonadati; phylum Pseudomonadota; class Betaproteobacteria; order Burkholderiales; family Sphaerotilaceae; genus Sphaerotilus; species uncultured Sphaerotilus sp. The sequence goes on along the minus strand of NZ_CAWURG010000039.1, from coordinate 68,418 downwards.
CCCTGCCCGCAAAGCCAACGCCAGCACGGTCTGCCGCAGGGCGTCGTTGTGTCGCAGCGGCGGCCCCTGGCGTTGCCCGGTCAGATCGCCTGCGCGAACCCGGTCACCGAAGAGGACGACCGCCCGATCCCGGTCCCGCTGGCGTGACATCCAGACCAGACCGTCGATCGCCGGACATTGCTGGTGCAAGGCCTGCGCCCACGCGGCGGTGGCGAGGTAGTCCATCGGGGCGCTGCCGATCAGCTCCGCCTTGGGCACCCGCAGGCGGTGCAATCCGTCGGTGCTGAGATCGACCAACGTCAGGTCTCGGGTCGGACTCAGCGTGCCGTGGCTGCGGTGCGCGGAATCGTCCAGATCGACGAACTTGTCCGAGGCATCCACGGGAACGTTGTGGAACACGGTCTCGAAAATCGCGCAATCCAGCGTCGAGCCTGCGTACAGATAGGGCACCACCTGTCCCGCAGCATCCCGGATCGGCGCAAACCGGGTCGGCCAGCGCGGCACACCGGCGGCATCGACGCCGGGGTTGAAGCTCTCCGGCGGGTAGGCCGCGTCATGGACGACGTGCAGTAGCGTTCTGGCTGGCCAGGTCTCCAGCAAGGGATTCAGCCCCACACGCGGGGCACGGCAGGTCACGTGGCCGGACCCTGTGCATCACGGCGGGCCGCCTCGACCACCGCCTCGGGCGCCGTGTGCAGCAAGTCCACCGGCCGCGCGGATCCGGGCAACCACCCGTTGGCCGAGGTGAACCACAGCGCCAGTTTCCAAGGCGACTTGTTCGGCCCGAAAGCCGCCAGGATCGGCTGCACGACCGGCAGCGGCTTGTGGTCCTCGCCGAACTGGAACGCTGGAAAGACCTCGCGTTCCACGCCCTGCGCATCCCGGTGGCGCAGGGCCAGCACCAGGCGACGGCGCTTCCAGTTGTCGGCCAGCGCGGAGCGGCTGCTGGCCCGCGAATGGTGCAGATCGGCCAGTTGCTCGGCACTGAAATGCCCGAACTCGTTCAGCACCCGCGCATGGCGCTCGGCCAGGCGCTGCGCCATGCGGGTGTCCACCACGCTCGGCACCACCATCTGGGCCGTCATGAACTCCACCAGATCGGTCAGCTTGCGCGCACGGGTCGCCTCGGCCTTTTCCTGCAGCAGTTGCCCGAGCAAGGGGAGGATCGCTTCCAGACGCTGCGACAGTTCATCCCCAACGACTTCCAGTTCGTACGCATGCGTGCGACCGGCCGGACTGCGTGCGGCCCGAGCTGGCGAGGCCCGGTACATCAGAACGCCGGGACAGTCGCTGGATCCGAACGGTGCGAGGGCTTCAGGTCGGGCCATGTGGAGATCCATGTGTCTGATGAAACTGATGTGATCATACGATAGTCCATCAAATTCATATACAGAACGCTCGGTCTCTGCATGTCCGATTCACGTCGTGATCGGTCCGCTTCCGGTCTGACAGCCGAGCCCGGACAACGGACGATGGCCACCATCCCGACTCCCTCCTGCAGGAACACGCCATGTCCCGAACCGACACCCCGCGCCACCCGACCGCCCTCCTCCTGATCGACGCCCAGCAGTCCTTCCGCGCCCGCCCGTACTGGAGCGAGACTGACGCCCCCGCTTGGCTCGCCGCGACGAACCGCCTCGTCGCAGGCTGCGCAGCGCGCGGCATCCCGGTCGTGCAGGTCTTCCACACCGACGGCCCGGACACGCCCGACAACCCCTTCGCGCACGCCAGCGGCCTGATCCGCCCGATCGACGGACTGGCCCCGTTCGACGCCGCGCTGCGCCTCGACAAGCACCGCCACAGCGCCCTCGTCGGCACCGGGCTGGGCGTGTGGCTGCATGAACATGGGGTGCAGCGGCTGATCGTTGCCGGCATCCGTACGGAGCAGTGCTGCGAGACGACCACGCGCCACGCCAGCGACGAGGGCTGGGCGGTGGACTACGTGACCGAGGCGACGCTGACCTTCGACATGACGACGCCGGCCGGCGCCACGCTGACCGCTGCCCAGATTCGCGAGCGCACCGAGACCGTGCTGGCCGGGCGCTTCGCGGCGATCCGCACCGTGGACGAGGTGCTGGCATGAACATCGGCCTGCTGATGTTCGACGACATGGAGCTGCTCGACTACGCTGGGCCGTACGAAGTCTTCACCACCGCGCAGCGAATGACGACGCGGACCGGCATGGCTGCGGCTAGCGGCTTCGAGGTGATCAGCCTCGCGGCGACGATGGCGCCGGTGCGTGCCCGCGCCGGGCTGCGCGTGCTGCCGGACCACACGCTGGAGACACATCCGCCGCTGGACGTGCTGGTCGTGCCGGGGGGCGTGGTCGATGGCGTGCGGGCGGACCACGCCGTGCGCGACTGGCTGCGCCGCACAACGCCGGGGCTGCGGGCGCTGGCTTCCGTCTGCACCGGCGCGTTCGTGCTCGCGGACGCCGGGCTGATCGCACCGGGCACGCGCTGCACGACGCACTGGGAAGACCTGGACGACCTGCGGCGCGACCATCCTGCGCTCGACGTCGTCGGCGGCCCACGCTGGATTGCAGCCCGGAGCGCAGACAGCGTGCCGCTGTGGACCAGCGCCGGCATCGCCGCGGGGATCGATCTGGCGCTGCACCTCGTCGCCACCTTCGCCGGCCCCGCGCTGGCGCAGCGCACGGCGCGGCAGATGGACTATCCCTGGACGGAAGAAGCCAGCGTGCCATGATCGTCCGACCATGATCGACGTGCTCTTCCTCGTCCTGCCCGACACGCTGTTGCTGGACATCGCCGGTCCGGCGGAAGCGTTCCGGCTGGCCAACCAGGCGCTGCGGCGGCGCGGTCAGCCAGAAGCCTTCCACCTGCGCTACGCCGGGCCGCAGGCGCAGGCGGACTCGTCCGTCGGGCTGCGGCTGGCGGGGCTGGAGCCGCTGCCGGCGGCGTTCGCGCGACCGACCTGGGTCGTGCTGCTGGGGCGACCGGTAGACGCCTGCGAGGTGGTCGGACACGGCGCGGAATGGATGGACGCACGGCAGTGGCTGGCGCAGACCGTGGCGCCTCGGCTCACCGCGCCCGGCGATGCGCCGGACGGGGTGCGGCTGCTGACGGTGTGCAGCGGCGCCCTCCTGGCCGCCGACGCCGGCCTGCTCGCCGGGCGGCAGGTGACGACCCACCACGAGCTGCTCGACGACCTGCAGGCGCTCGTCCCGACCGCGCGGGTGCAGGCCAACCGCGTCTTCGTCGAGGACGGCGCCGTGCTGACCAGCGCGGGCGTCACGGCCGGCATCGATCTGGCGCTGCACGGCGTGGCGCAGGTCTGCGGCGAGGTGATCGCTGCCGCCGTGGCGCAGGTGATGGTGGTGTTCGCGCGGCGCGGCGTGCAGGCGCCGCAGGTCTCGGCGCTGCTCGCCCACCGCGACCACCTGCACCCGGCGATCCACCGCGTGCAGGACGCCGTCTGCGCAGCACCCGCCGAGCCGTGGGACAGCGTGCGCATGGCCGCAGTGGCGCATGTGACGGAGCGGCATCTGGCGCGGCTGTTCCGGCTGCACACCGGGGTGTCACCGCGTGGCTATGTCGAGCAGGTGCGTGCGGCACTCGCGGGGCAAGCGCTGGCACAAGGGAAATCCGAGCGGGAGGCGCTGGCGCTGGCCGGCTTCTCGACCGCGCGGCAGATGCGACAGGCCCTCGGCAAGCGCCCGTCGCACTGAATTCAGCCCAGCAGGCGGGTCAGGAGCGCCGCCGTCGAGCCGTCCAACCCTTCCGTGTCGCCCGTGGCGAAGCGCGGCAGCAACTGGCTGCACAGCGCCTTGCCCAGTTCCACGCCCCACTGGTCGAAGCTGTTGATGCGCCACAGCGCGCCGCTGGTGAACACGCGGTGCTCGTACAGCGCGATCAGCGCGCCCATCGCCGCCGGGGTCAGCCGGTCGAGCACCAGCGTCGTGCTCGGGCGGTTGCCGGGGAAGGTGCGGTGGCGGGCGATGGTCAGCGCGTCCAGCGACTTCGACGCGGTCGGCGCGGTTTCGCCCATCGCGTCCTCGGTCGACTTGCCGAGCATCAGCGCCTGGCTCTGCGCGAGGCAGTTGGCGAGCAGCTTGTGGTGCTGGTCGGCCAGACCGGCGCGGACGCAGTCGGGCAGGCCTGTGCCGCCCGCTGCGTCGTAGCACGGCGTCTTCACCGCGATGAACTCGACCGGGATCACGTCCGTGCCCTGGTGCAGCATCTGGAAGTAGGCGTGCTGGCCGTTGGTGCCGGCTTCGCCCCAGACGACCGGCGAGGTGCCGAAGGGCAGCGCCTGGCCGTCGAGGTCCACGCACTTGCCGTTGGACTCCATCTCCAGCTGCTGCAGGTACGCAGGCAGCCGGCGCAAGCCCTGGTGGTACGGCGCGACCGAGCGGCTGGTGTAGCCGTGGAAGTTGCGGTACCAGACGTCGAGCAGGCCGAGCTGGATCGGCAGGTTCTGCTCCAGCGGGGCTTCGGCGAAGTGGCAATCCATTGCGTGCGCACCGGCCAGCAGCGCGCGGAAATTCTCGGCGCCGATCGCCAGCGCGATGGGCAGGCCGATCGCGCTCCACAGCGAGTAGCGCCCACCGACCCAGTCCCAGAACCCGAAGGTGGTCGTGATGCCGAACTTGGCCGCCGCGGCCACGTTGGTGGTCGTCGCCGCGAAGTGCTTGGCGATCGCCGCCTCGCCGCCCTCGCCGTAACCGGCCAGGAACCACGCGCGGGCGACTTCGGCATTCGCCATCGTCTCCTGCGTCGTGAAGGTCTTGGAGGCGACGATGACCAGCGTCTCGCGCGGGTCGAGCCCACGCAGCACCGGCACGATGTCGTGGCCGTCGACGTTGGAAACGAAGTGCAGTTGCAGCCCGCGGTGTGCAAACGCATCCAGCGCCGGCACGACCATCTGCGGGCCGAGGTCCGAGCCGCCGATGCCGATGTTGACGACGTGGCGGATGCCGCTGGTGGCCGTGTCACGCACCTGCTCGACGTAGGCCAGCAGCCGGTCCAGCACCTCGTGCACGTCGTCGCTGAACGGCGCCGCACCACGCGGAGCACGCAGCGCGGTGTGCAGCACGGCGCGGCCCTCGGTGTGGTTGATCGGCTCGCCGGCCAGCATCGCGTCGCGCCGCTGCTCGATCTGGCATTCGCGGGCCAGCGCCAGCAGCAGGCCGCGGGTCTCGGCGTCCCAGTGGTTCTTCGACAGGTCGGCGAAGACCTCGGGCGCGCTCAGCGAAAACGCTTCGGCGCGCGTGGCGTCGTCGGCGAAGGCGGGGCGCAGGTCGAAGCTGCGGCCGCTCTGGGCGAACTGCGTGGTCAGCGCGGTCCAGGCGGCGGTCTGGTCGCAACGCGGGGCTTGCATGGTGGGAGTCCTCGGTTGAAACGACGGTCAGAGCGACAGGATGATCTGGTCGAGCTTGCCGGCATCGACCGCGAAGGCGCGGATGCCTTCGGCGAGCTTCTCGGTGGCCATCGCGTCCTCGTTGAGGGCGTAACGGAACGAGGCTTCGTTGTACGACACGGCGTGGACCGGCGCATCCTGGGCCGCGGCCGGGTCCAGCGCACGCACGATCGGCGCCTCGCTGGCCTGCAGTTGCGCCAGCAGGTCCGGGCTGATCGTCAGCAGGTCGCAGCCCGCCAGCGCGGTGATCTGGCCGACGTTGCGGAAGCTGGCGCCCATCACCTCGGTCGGGACACCGAACTTCTTGTAGTAGGTGTAGATCTGGGCCACCGACTGCACGCCCGGATCGTTGGCACCGGCCATCACGGCCTCGTCCCACTTGGCGCCGGCCGACTTCTTGTGCCAGTCGTAGATCCGGCCGACGAAGGGCGAGATCAGTTGCACGCCGGCCTCGCCGCAGGCCACTGCCTGGCAGAACGCGAACAGCAGCGTCAAGTTGCAGTGGATGCCCTCGCGCTCCAGGATGCGCGCGGCCTGGATGCCTTCCCAGGTCGAGGCGATCTTGATGAGCACGCGGTCACGGCCAATGCCGGCGGCTTCGTAGAGACCGATGATGCGGTGTGCGCGCGCCACATTGGCGGCGGTGTCGAAGCTCAGGCGGGCATCGACTTCGGTCGACACGCGGCCCGGCACCACCTTCAGGATCTCCAACCCGAAGCGCACCAGCACCCGATCGACCACCTCGTCGAGCGGCAAGCCACGGTGCGCGGCGACCGTCTCGGCCAGCAGCGGCGCGTAGTCGGGCTGCTGCACGGCCTTCAGGATGAGCGAGGGATTGGTCGTTGCGTCCTGCGGCGCGAACTGCGCGAGCTGCTTGAAGTTGCCCGTGTCGGCGACGACGGTGGTGAATTGCTTGAGTTGGTCGAGCTGGTGCATGGCGTTGCTTCGTTTCGAGTGGGATCGAGCCGGTTCGCGGCGATCCGCAATTAGAACCCGAGACCGCGCACCGTCGCGGACAAGGCGGTTACGAGGCCGTGCAGCGCCGCACGATTGACCTTCCAAAGAAACTGGTGCATCATCTTTTGTGAAACTGGGTTACACGACCTGGACCAACCTCTTTCTCTTTTCGAGGCCCTGCATGTCCTTCGATCTCGTCTTCTTCGGTGGCACCGGCGACCTGACGTGGCGCAAACTGATGCCCGCGCTGTTCCAGGCCTTCCGCCACGGCAAGCTGCCGGCGGGGGGACGCATCCTCGCCGTGGCCCGCGACGAACGCAGCGACGACGAGTACCGCGCCTTCATCAAGGAGCGGTTCAGCGAGGTCGAAAGCTCCAAGCGCCCGACGGACGACGAGTTCGCCCGCTTCGCCGAGTTGCTGCACTACCGGCGCATGGACCTGTCGCACCCGGAGGACTACAACGGACTGAAGCAGTGGATCGACGCGCGCGGCGCCGACACGGTCGTGCTCTACCTGGCGACCAGTCCGCACCTGTTCCCGGTGATCTGCGAACAGCTCGGCGTCGCGGGTCTGAACGCACCGCACATCCGCGTCGTGCTGGAAAAGCCGCTGGGCCACGACCTGAAGAGCGCGCAGGAGATCAACCGTGTCGTGCGCTCGGTCTTCGCCGAGCAGCAGGCCTTCCGCATCGACCACTACCTGGGCAAGCCGAGCGTGCAGAACCTGATGGCGCTGCGCTTCGGCAACGCGCTGTTCGAGCCGCTGTGGCGCCGCGAGAGCATCGCCAACATCCAGATCACGCTGGCGGAATCGCTGGGCGTGGGCACGCGCGGCGACTTCTACGACCGCACCGGCGCCCTGCGCGACATGGTCCAGAACCACGCGCTGCAACTGCTGACGATGATCGCGATGGAGCCGCCCTCGACCAGCGACGCCGACGCGATCCGCGACGAGAAGCTCAAGGTGCTGAAGTCGCTCAAGCCCTTCACGCCGGAGTCGGTGGCGCGTGACGTGATCCGCGGCCAGTACCGCGCCGGCAATGCCGGTGGCCAGGCGGTGCCGGGTTACCAGCAGGAGGTCAAGGTGCCCGAGGGCAGCCACTGCGAAACCTTTGTCGCGCTGCGCACCGAGGTGCAGAACTGGCGCTGGGCGGGTGTGCCCTTCTACCTGCGCACCGGCAAGCGCCTGGCGGCGCGGGACTCGCAGATCGTCGTGAACTTCCGGCAGGTGCCGCACCCGATCTTTCCGGGCTCGCAGCGGGCCAACAAGCTGGTGATCAAGCTGCAGCCGGAAGACGGGCTGGAGCTGCACCTGCTGGCGGCCAAGGGCAGCGGCACGAGCGATTCGCTGGCGCCGGTGTCGCTGGACCTGGACTTCGACAAGGCCTTCGCCGCCGAACGGGTGGGTGCCTACGAGCGCCTGCTGCTGGACGCGATCGCCGGCCGGCTGAACCTGTTCGTGCGCAGCGACGAGCAGGAACAGGCCTGGCGCTGGGTGGAGCCGGTGCTGGACGCCTGGTCGCGCGAAAGCAGCGGCGGCGGCGAAGGCCCGCGCGGCTACGCCGCAGGCAGCTGGGGACCGGCGGCGGCCAGTGCCCTGGTGGCCCGGGACGGCAACACCTGGAGTGAGGAACAGTGAAGTGAACACCATGTCATCCTCGTCATCGTCCCTGCCCCCGATGCTGGACCGCATCCGCGCCTCGCTGCCAGCCCTGTCGCCGGCCGAACAGCGCGTCGGCAAACTCGTGCTGGCGGATGCGCGCAGCTTCGCCAGCCTGCCGGTGGCCGAGCTGGCCGAGCGCTCGCACGTCAGCAAGCCGACGGTGGTGCGCTTCTGTCGCAGCATCGGCTATGACGGGCTGGCCGACTTCAAGCTGAAGCTGGCCGGCACCGTCAACGAGGGCGTGCCCTTCGTGCACCGCTCGGTCGACGAGGATGACAAGCCGGCCGATCTGGTCGTCAAGGTGATCGACAACGCGGTCAGCGCCCTGCTGAAGTACCGCAATGACGCCACCGCCCACGCCTTCGACCGCGCCATCGAGGCGCTGACCGAAGCCGCGCGCAAGAAGCGCCGCATCGAGTTCTACGGCGTCGGGAACTCCGGCATCGTGGCGCACGATGCGGAGCACAAGTTCTTCCGTCTGGGCGTGAACGCGGTCGCCTACAACGACGCCCACGTGCAGGTGATGGCCGCGACGATGGTCGGGCCGGGTGACTGCGTGGTGGTGATCTCGAATTCGGGCCGCAGCCGCGACCTGCTGGATGCACTGGAGATCGCGCGCCGCAAGGGGGCGACCACGATCGTCATCACCGCGAGTGGCTCGCCACTGGCGCACCAGGCGCAGATCCTGCTGAGCGTGGACCACCCGGAGGACTACGACCGCTACAGCCCGATGGTCAGCCGGCTGCTGCACCTGACGGTGATCGACATCCTGACGACGGGCGTGGCGCTCAAGCTCGGCCCGGATCTGCGGCCGATGTTGCAGGAGATCAAGAAGAACCTGCGCGCCAAGCGTTACGCGGCGCCCTGATTCCCGTCCGCTTGTCGACCGGACGAGACAAGGTCGGCCACGCCATAGACGCGGGCCAGTTCGTCCAGCCGCTGCGGCAGCCCGCCGATGTGCAGCGAGCGACCGCCGGCCGCTGCCTGGCGGTGCATGTCGATCAGCACCGCCAGCGCGCTCGAATCGAACTGCTGCAAGCCGCTCGCGTCAACCTCCACCACCGCACCGGCCGGCTGGCCCGCGAGGACCGAGGACAGCTCCCGGACCGCGGCGCTGGCCTCCCGGACGGTGATGCGGGCGGGCAGTTGCATGGCAGACACGGCAGTTCCCTGGCTCAGTTCTTGGCCGATGCAGCGGCCTTGTTCTTCTCGGCGAGCTTGGTGATCAGCCCGTCGATGCCCGACGCGGAGATCTCCTGCGCGAAGCTGGCGCGGTAGGTCTCGACCAGCCAGACCCCCAGCACGTTCACGTCGTAGATCTTCCAGCTGTCGCCGGCTTTTTCCAGGCGGTAGTCGAGCTGGATCGGATCGGCCTTGCCCTTGATTTCGGAACGCACCAGCACCTCGGTGTCCTCCGGGCGGGAACGCAGCGGCTTGAGTTGCACCGACTGGTCCTTCACCTGCATCAGCGCGCCGGCATAGGTGCGCACCAGCAGGGTCTTGAACTCATCCTGCAGACGGGTCTGCTGCTCGGGGGTGGCCTGGCGCCAGTAGCGACCCACCGCCGACGAGGTCATGCGCAGGAAGTTGACGTTGGGCAGGATCTTGGCATCCACCAGCGCCATGATCTTCTTGGTGTCCCCTGCCTGGATGGCATTGTCGGATTTGACGGTTTCGATCACCTCGCCCGAGATCTGCTTGATCCAGGCGTCAGGTGCGGTCTGGGCTTGGGCGACGGCGGTGACCAGCACCAGTGCGGCAGTGGCGATCAGCGAGGTCCAGCGGCGGTTCAACATGGAGTTCCTTTCAACGACCACCCGAAGTCGGGCAGCCGGTCTTCAACGTTCCGGGGACCTGCCCGGTTGTCACGGGGCTTTGGACGCCGGCGCGGAGGCGGCCGGTTCCGCGGGTGCGGGTGCGGCAGATGTGCCCATCGGATCAGCGTCTTCTTCATCCGGCGGGTTGCCATCGTAGACGAGGCTGCGGCGACGCTGCAGATACGCATTGCGCACGAAGGCGTATTTGTCCAGGGCGATCTCGTCGATCAGTTTGGTGGCCGACAACAGCCCCGCCCGGGTGCTGACCAGGCGCAGGCCCGTCATCGTGTTGCGGGTCAGCGAGACGGACACCAGGGCTTCGGGGGACGCTTTCAGGTCCACCGGCAGCCCGATCGAGTCGCGCACCGTGGACGGGCCGAGGATCGGCCAGACGATGTAGGCACCCGTGGGCACGCCCCAGCGCCCGAGCGTCTGGCCGAAGTCTTCGCCGTGGCGCTCGAAGCCGAGTTCCGTGGCGACGTCCATCACGCCGCCAAAGCCGAAGACCGTGTTGGTGCCGAAGCGCATCACGTCGTTGAAGCCATCCGCGATCCGCCCCTGCAGGAACAGGTTCACTGCCGACCAGGCGTCCCGGACGTTGCCGAAGAAATTCGACACCACCAGCTGCACCGGCGACGGCAGCACCGCCTCGTAGACCTGCGCAGCCGGCTTGAGCACCGCCTTGTCGACCGCCTCGTTGAAGGCGAACACCTTGCGGTTCATCGGCTCCAGCGGATCCGGACGCTGCGCCGTGGCGCACCCCGCCAGCAACACCACGCTGCACAGCAGCGCCGACGTCGCGCGCCTCATGGTTTGCCAGCCGGTGCGTTGCTCGCATCGGCTGCCTTGTTGAACAGGAACTGGCTGATCAGCGTCTCCAGCACCACCGCCGACTGCGTCTGCGTGATCACGTCGCCGGCCAGCAGCGTCTTGTCGGACGCGCCGGGCTCGATGCCCAGGTACTGCTCGCCGAGCAGGCCTGCGGTGAGGATCTTGACCGAGCTGTCCTTGGGAAAGGCAAAGCGCTGCTCCATTTCCATCTCGACGGTCGCCTGGAAGGACTTGTCGTCGAAGCTGATGCGCGTGATCCGGCCCACCACGACACCGGCGCTCTTGACTGCCGCACGGGCCTTCAGACCCCCGATGTTGTCAAAGCGCGCGGACACCCGGTACACCGGCTCGAACGACAGACTCAGCAGGTTGCCGGCCTTGAGCGCCAGGAACAGCAGTGCCGCTGCGCCGATCACCACGAACAGGCCCACCCAGAGGTCATGACGGGATTTCTGCATGTTGTTTTCCTCTGCTACGAATTCGGATTCAGACGGGGAACTTCAGATCGAGAACATCAGCGCGGTGAGCGCGAAGTCCAGCCCCAGCACGGCCAGCGAGGACATCACCACCGTGCGGGTCGTCGCACGCGCCACGCCCTCGGGGGTCGGCTTGCAGAAGTAACCCTGCAACAGCGCCACGAAGGTCACCGTCAGACCGAACACCATGCTCTTGATGACGCCGTTGCCGACGTCCTGGAACACGTCGACACCGCTCTGCATCTGCGACCAGAACGCCCCGGAATCGACCCCGATCAGCATCACGCCGACCAGCCAGCCGCCGATGATGCCCACGGCGCTGAACACCGCCGCCAGCAGCGGCATGGCGATCAGGCCACCCAGGAAGCGCGGCGCGAGCACCCGCAGCACGGGATCGACGGCCATCATCTCCATCGCGGCCAACTGCTCGCCCGACTTCATCAGGCCGATCTCGGCCGTGAGCGCGGTGCCGGCCCGGCCGGCAAAGAGCAGCGCGGTCACCACCGGACCAAGCTCCCGCACCAGCGACAGCGCCACCAGCAGGCCGAGCGCCTCGGAAGAACCGTAGCGCTGCAGCGTGTAATAGCCCTGCAGCCCGAGCACGAAGCCGACGAACAGCCCGGACACCGAGATGATGGCCAGCGAGTAATTGCCCAGAAAGAAGATCTGGTCGGCCACCAGCCGGAACCGTGCCAGCGTGGCCGGCATCAGCGCCACCAGGCGCCCCATCAGGCGCGTGGCCTCGCCGATGTCGGTCAGGCTGCCGCGCACCGATTGCCCGATCGCTGTCAGCATGTCCGCGATACCGCTCATCGTGCACCTCCACGCAAACCGAAGTCCTCACCGACCGAGGTGGCGGGATAGTGGAAGCGCACCGGGCCGTCCGGCGCGGCATCGACGAACTGCCGCACCAGCGGATCGTCGGTCTTGCGCAACTCGTCGGGTGTGCCCTGCGCGGCGATCCCACCATTGGCGATGAACACCACATGGTCAGCGATCGAGAAGGTCTCGTCCACATCGTGCGACACGACGATGCTGGTCACGCCCAGGGCATCGTTCAACTCGCGGATCAGGCGGGCCGCGACGCCCATCGAGATCGGGTCGAGCCCGGCGAAGGGTTCGTCGTACATGATCAGGTCCGGGTCCAGCGCGATCGCCCGGGCCAGCGCTACACGCCGACTCATGCCGCCGGAGATCTGGCTCGGCAGCAGGTCACGCGCACCGCGCAGGCCGACCGCATTGAGCTTCATCAGCACCAGATCGCGCACCATGGTCTCGGTCAGGTCGGTGTGCTCGCGCAGCGGGAACGCCACGTTGTCGAACACCGACAGGTCGGTGAACAGGGCGCCGAACTGGAACAGCATGCCCATGCGCCGGCGCATCGCCATCAGACCAGCGCGGTCGAGTCCGGCGACATCCGTGCCATCGAACAGCACCTGCCCCGACATCACGCCCAGCTGCCGGCCGATCAGGCGCAGCACCGTCGTCTTGCCGCCGCCCGACGTGCCCATGAACGCCACGACCGACCCTCTCGGCACCGTCAGGTTCACATCCTTCAGGATGATGCGCTCACCATAGCCGCAGGTCACGCCACGCAACTCGACAAGCGGCGAAGGAGCGGTGACAGCAGAGGATGCGAGGTTCGATGCAGGTGGCACGGGCGAGGGCGCGAGCGGTGGATGCAACCCGCGGGAGACCGCGGTGCTGTCAGCGATGATAGGGGAAAGCACGGGGATCGGTTTGAAGAACAGCGGATCAAGCCGGACTGCGTAAAAACGACAAAGCCGCCCGGAGGCGGCCTAGCGTGGGGCAACCCGCGTCAGGTCAGGTCGAGAAGCTCGATCCGCAACCGCAGGTCGTGGTGGCGTTGGGGTTCTGGATGACGAACTGCGAGCCCTGCAGATCTTCCTTGTAGTCGATCTTGGCGCCCGTCAGGTACTGCAGGCTCATCGCGTCGATCAGCAGCGTCACACCGTTCTTGTGCATCTCGGTGTCGTCGTCGTTCACGATCTCGTCGAACGTGAAGCCGTACTGGAAGCCGGAGCAGCCACCACCCTGCACGAACACGCGCAGCTTGAGTTCAGGATTGCCCTCTTCAGCGACCAGATCAGCCACCTTGGCAGCAGCGCTGTCGGTGAAGATGATCGGGGCGGGCATGTCGAATTCAGGGGTATCGATGATTTCGGCGACGGCGCTCATGGGCGACTCCGGTTAGCGTTCTTACAGAAGATCAATTACTTGTCATTGCCCGTGGCCAGCAGCTTCAGAGAAGGCTTGTCCTCGAGGGTGGCCGATCCGGTGCTCCTGCCAGCGCCCCCGGAGGAGATGCGGTGCAAAGCGCCTTCGATGGTAGCACCCTGGTGCATTTCGAGTGCCTCGTAGACAACATCACCCTGGATGTGCGCCTTGGGTTGCAATTCCAGCAGATGGTTCGACTCGACCGGGCCGATGACGGTTCCGTTGATGATGACATGACCCGCCTTGACCGTGCCGGTGACCTTGGCTTTCTCGCTGATCACGAGGATGCTGGTGTCATTGGCGCTGGCGACCACATCGCCCTGGATCTCGCCGTCAATGCGCAGGCCATCGCTGAAACGCAAGGTGCCCTGGATCACAGTACCTTCACCGATCAGGCTGCGGATGGCGGGCTGTTTCTTGGAGCCGAACATGGGTGGTTGTCCTGAATGAAATGGGGGTGCCGCAGGGGCGGAACTCGAGCGGGCCGAAGACGACAAGGCTCACATGCGCGCGACTTCGGACGCCTGCAGTTTCCCCGCAGCGTCCAGAACCTTGATTTCCAATTGTTTTACCACGACGCCGGCCGGCAAGTCGACCACACCTTCCAGACGTTGGTACTGCTTCATTTCAATGGACTGCCCGGGCTTGCTCACGGTCTGTGCCCAGGGCCGCCCTTCCTGGGACCCGGTGATCACCAGATCGTAGCGACCCTTGATCTCGCCGGACCGACCGACCGCCTGCATCAGCAGCGCCTGGTATCGCAGGCGTCCGGGGCCATCCAGCGTGGCCTGCAGACCGCGCACGGCCAGCGGTTTGCCATCGTCGCGGGCGGGCATCAGTTTCTCGAAGAAGCCGAGATCCCGTGTCATCGCGAGGTTTTCGGCCTCCAGCGATTTCACCCGTGCCGCGAGACTCTCCTGGGTGGCCTGCGCGGCCTTGAGCAGGCTGTCGGCGGTGTTGGCCACGGACACCGCCCGGTCGTGCTCGTCGCGCAGGCGGGAGATCTCTTCGCGCAGGCTCACCAGTTCGGTCCGGGCATCGTGGTCCAGCCCGGTGATTTCCTTGCCGAACTCGAAGGCCCACAGCGCCAGCGCCGCCGAGCCCCCCATCACCACGGCCAGCAGCAGCCAGCGCAACGGCCACGGCGTCCGGCTGCGTACCGTGACCCGTGGGGCACTCACCGACCAGCGTCGGCGCAGAAGTTTCCATCGCATAGCTTGAGCAGCCTCGATACGAGCCGACGCATCCTTTGTGGAAAGTGACACACTTTCCGCACGATACACCAACAAAAAGGGCCACCCTGAGGTGGCCCTTGTTCGCGGGACGCCGTCGCGTCCTTTGAATCGCCGAGATCGGAAATTCGATCAGCGCTTGCTGAACTGCTTCCTGCGACGGGCGCCGTGCAGACCGACCTTCTTCCGCTCGACTTCACGCGCATCGCGCGTCACGAAGCCGGCGTGGCTCAGTTCGGGCTTGAGCGTCGCGTCATAGTCGATCAGGGCGCGGGTCACACCGTGACGCACCGCACCGGCTTGACCGGACTCGCCGCCGCCATGCACGTTGACCTTGATGTCGAAGGTTTCGACATTGTTGGTCAGGAACAGCGGTTGCTTGACGATCATGATCGAGGTCTGGCGGCCGAAGTACTCTTCGACCGACTTGCCGTTGACCGTGATCAGGCCGGAGCCCTTCTTGATGAAGACACGTGCGACCGACGACTTGCGACGGCCCGTGCCATAGTTCCAATCACCAATCATGACGGCTCCTTAGATGTCCAGCGACTTGGGCTGCTGAGCGGCGTGCGGGTGTTCACCACCGGCATAGACCTTCAGCTTCTTGATCATCGCGTAGCCCAGCGGACCCTTCGGGAGCATGCCCTTGACGGCCTTCTCGATGGCGCGGCCGGGGTGCTTGGCCTGCATGTCCTTGAACTTGGTGCCGTAGATACCGCCCGGGTGACCCGAGTGACGGTAGTACACCTTCTGTTCGGCCTTGTTGCCGGTCACACGGATCTTGTCCGCGTTGACGATGACGATGTAGTCACCGGTATCCACGTGAGGCGTGTAGATTGCCTTGTGCTTGCCGCGCAGGCGGAGGGCGACTTCGCTGGCCACCCGTCCGAGAATCTTGTCTGTCGCGTCAATCACAAACCAGTCATGCACGACTTCAGCCGGCTTGGCGCTGAAAGTCTTCATGGCAAATCTCTTTGCAGTTCGGTTTGCTGGCTGCTGTCGAAGCCTTCGGCGCTGCTTGTGAGTGCAGCCTCTCGGGTCTTCGTGGATGTTGACCATCCCTTTGTCCGCGCAGCCGTGGGCGGAAAAGCCCACGACTGTAGCACAACAGAGCCGTTCAGGCCCGCGATCAGTTGCCGCTCGGCACCTTGCCTTCGACGCCCTTGACGTAGAAGTTGATGCCCGACATGAACTTGTCGTCGGCGACCGCGCCCTTCTTCAGGATCTCCTTGCCGTCCTGGCCGACGATCGGGCCCTTCCAGATCACGAAGCTGCCGTCGGTCAGGCCGGCCTTGACCTTGGCCAGCTTGTCCTTGACCTCGGCGGGCACCTTGTCGGAGATGGCCACGATGTCGATCGCGCCTTCCTTGACGCCCCACCACACGCCACCCGTGCTCCAGGTGCCGTCCAGCGTGTCCTTGATGGCCTTCTTGTAGTACGGCGTCCAGTTGATGACCGCCGAGGCGAGGTGCGAATTCGGGCCGAACTTGCTCATGTCCGAGTCCCAGCCGAAGGCGTACTTGCCCTTTTCCTCGGCCTTCTGCAGCACGGCGCTGGAGTCGGTGTTCTGAAACAGCACGTCGGCGCCGCCCGAGATCAGGCTGCCCGCGCCCTCGCCTTCCTTCGGCGGATCGAACCACTTGTTGACCCAGACCACCTTGGTCTTGATCTTCGGGTTCACGCTCTGCGCACCGAGGGTGAAGGAGTTGATGTTGCGGATCACCTCGGGGATGGGGATCGAGCCGACCACGCCCAGCGTGTTCGACTTGGTCATCGAGCCGGCGATGACACCGGCCATGTACGCGCCCTCGTAGGTGCGGCTGTCGTACGTGCGCATGTTCGGCGCCGACTTGTAGCCGGTGGCATGCTCGAACTTGACGTCCGGCGTGTCGGCGGCGACCTTGAGCATCGGCTCCATGTAGCCGAAGGTGGTACCGAAGACCAGCTTGCTGCCCTGGCCGACCAGGTCGCGCATGACACGCTCGGCGTCCGCGGACTCGGGCACGTTCTCGACGAAGGTGGTGGTGATCCTGTCGCCGAACTCGGCCTCGACCGCCTTGCGGGCGCTGTCGTGTGCAAAGGTCCAGCCGGCGTCACCCACCGGGCCGACATAGGCGAAGGCGACCTTGAGCGGATCGGGCTTCTTGGGCGCTTCCGCAGCCGGTGCGGATGCGGGCGCAGCGGCAGGCGCCGCTTCTTCCTTCTTGCCACAGCCGACCAGTGCGGCGGTGGCGGCCAGTGCGGCCCATCCGGATGCCCGGATCAGGGCGCGCTTCGAGAGCTTCGACATGGTTTCTCCTTCGTCAGTCAATCAATGGGTGAACAACGCAACGCAATGGAACAGCGGATTATCGAATCCGCTCAGGAACCCGGGAAGAACGGCTTGCCGATCGACGCCGGCATGTTGGCGCGGATCCACGCGGGGTTCCGCGAGATCAGCACGAGCACCACGATGGTGGCGACATAGGGCAGCGCGGTGAGCAGCTGGCTCGGCAGTTCGACCCCTTCGCCCTGCAGGTGGAACTGCAGCATCGTCACGCCGCCGAACAGGTAGGCGCCCAGCAGCACGCGCACCGGCCGCCAGGTCGCGAAGGTCGTCAGCGCCAGCGCGATCCAGCCCTTGCCGGCCGTCATGCCCTCGACCCACAGCGGCGTGTAGATCACCGAGAGATACGCGCCCGCGACCCCGCACAGCGCCCCGCCCGCCATCACCGCCAGCAGCCGGATGCGCCGCACCGGGTAGCCCAGCGCGTGCGCCGACTCGGGCGACTCGCCGACCGCGCGCAGCACGAGTCCCGCCCGCGAGCGGTAGAGGAACCACACCAGCCCGACCATCAGCGCGATCGTCAGGAAGACCATCGGGTGCTGCTTGAAAAAGGCCGGGCCGATGAAGGGGATGTCGGACAGCACGGGGATGTCGAACTTCGGCCGTTCAGCGAGCTTTTCCTGGGTGTAGCGGATCCCCACGAAGGCCGAGAAACCGGCACCGAACAGGCTCAGCGCGAGGCCGGTGGCGTACTGGTTGGTGTTGAGCCAGATCACCAGTACGCCGAAGGCCGCTGCCATCAAGGCCCCCGCGCCCGCGCCGGCCGCAAAGGCGAGCCAGTCGTTGCCGGTGTGGACCGACGTGGCGAACCCGGCGATGGCCGCGACCAGCATCATCCCCTCGGCGCCCAGGTTGAGCACCCCCGCCCGCTCGTTGATCAGCAGCCCGAGGCCGGCGATGGCCAGCACCGTGCCCGCATTGAGCGAGGCGGCCAGCAGCAAGGCGTATTCGTTCATCCCACTCATGGCTTGGCACTCCCAGTCCCGGTCCAGCGGATGCGGTAGGCGATCAGCGTGTCGCAGGCCAGCAGCGTGAACAGCAGCAGCCCCTGGAACACGCCGGTCAGCGCCTTGGGCAGGCCCAGGCGCGACTGCGCGAGTTCACCGCCGATGTAGAACATGCTCATCAGCACGGCAGAGAAGACGATGCCCACCGGGTGCAGCCGCCCGACGAAGGCGACGATGATGGCCGCGAAGCCGTAGCCGACTGGCACGTACGGCGTGAGCTGCCCGAGCGGACCGGCAGCTTCGAGCGCGCCCGCCAGCCCCGCCATGCCGCCCGACACCAGCAGCGCCGTCCACAGCGCCCCGCGCGACGAGAAGCCCGCGTAGCGCGCCGCCGCCGGCGCCAGTCCACCCACCTGCAGCGCAAAGCCGCGGTAGGTGCGGAACAGGAAGGCCGTGAACGCCGCCACCAGCCCCAGCGCGATCAGCACGCCGATGTTGGCCCGCATTCCGTCGATCAGGCGCGGGATCTTGGTCGGCGCGGCGAAGGTGATGGTCTGCGGGAAGTTGAAGCCCTGCGGGTCTTTCCACGGGCCGTAGACGAAGTAGCTCAGCAGCATCTCCGCCACGTAGACCAGCATCAGGCTGACGAGGATCTCGCTGGCGTTGAAGCGGTCACGCAGCAATGCCGTGATCGCCGCCCAGGCCATGCCGCCCAGCACGCCGGCCGCCAGGATCGCCACCACGATCCACTTCGACGACGACGCATCCGCCTGCAGCGCCACCCAGCCGGCGCCCATCGCCCCCAGGATGAACTGCCCCTCGGCCCCGATGTTCCACAGGTTGGAGCGGAAACACACCGCCAGCCCCAGCGCGATCAGCACCAGCGGCACCGCCTTCACCGCCAGCTCCGACAGCGCCCGCGCGTTCTTCACCGGCTCGACGAAGAAGACCTGCAGACCCTTCACCGGATCCTTGCCCAGCAGGGCGAACAGCGCGATGCCGATCAGCACCGTCAGCACCAGCGCGATCAGCGGCGACGCCAGCGACATCACCCGCGACGGCTGCGGCCGCGCTTCAAGCTTCAACATGGTCACGCTCCCACAATCCCGACATCCAGGCCCCGATGCGCTCGATGGTGGCGTCCTGGGTCGCGATCGACGGCGACACGCGGCCCTGCGCGATGACGACGAGCCGGTCGCAGATCTCGAACAGCTCGTCCAGTTCCTCGCTCACCACCAGCAGCGCGCAGCCCGCGTCGCGCAGCGCCAGCAGCTCGCCGCGGATCTGCGCCGCCGCGCCCACGTCCACGCCCCAGGTCGGCTGGCTGACGACCAGCAGCTTCGGGTTGGCGGCGATCTCGCGGCCGACGAGGTATTTCTGCAGGTTGCCGCCCGACAGCGACTTCGCCGCCGACTCCGGCCCGCCCGCCTTGACGTTGAAGCGCCGGATCAGTTCGGCCGACTGCGCGCGGATCGCCGCCATGTCGAGCCAGCCGGTGCGGCGGTTGACCCCTTCGGTGCGGGTCAGCAGCACGTTGTGCGCGAGCGAGAGCGTCGGCACCGCGCCGCGGCCGAGGCGCTCCTCCGGCACGAAATGCAGGCCCTGCCGCCGCCGCGCCGTGGGCGAGGCCTGCGCGATGTCCTGGCCGAACAGCGTGACCGAGCCGGCCGGGGCACGCCGGTCCTCGCCGGACAGTGCGGCCATGAGTTCCTGCTGCCCGTTGCCGGACACGCCCGCGATGCCGACGATCTCGCCTGCCCGCACCTCGAAGCCGATGCGCTCCAGCGTCGTGCCGAACGGGTCTTCCTTCAGCAGCGCCAGCCCGCGCACCGCCAGCGCGACCTCGCCGAGCTTCGCCGGCCGGTGCTGCAACTGCAGCGGCTCGGCGCCGATCATCAGGCGGGACAGCGAGGCGTTGGTTTCCTTGGTCGGATCGACCTCGCCCGTCACCTTGCCGCCGCGCAGCACGGTGCAGTGGTGGCACAGCGCGCGGATCTCGTCGAGCTTGTGGCTGATGTAGAGGATCGAGCAGCCGTTGGCGGAGAGCTTGCGCAGGGTGACAAACAGCTTTTCGACCGCCTGCGGGGTGAGCACCGAGGTCGGCTCGTCGAGGATCAGCAGCTTCGGGTTCGTCAGCAGCGCACGCACGATCTCGACACGCTGGCGCTCGCCAACGCTCAGCGAATGCACGGGGCGCAGCGGATCGACATCCAGCCCGTACTCGCCCGCCACCGCCCGGATGCGCTCGACCACCTGCGCCAGCGACATCGCCTTGTCGAGGCCGAGCCAGACGTTCTCGGCCGCGGTCAGCGTGTCGAACAGCGAGAAGTGCTGGTAGACCATGCTGATGCCGAGCGCGCGGGCGTGAGCGGGGCTCGCGATCTGCACCGGCTGGCCGTTCCAGCGGATCTCGCCCGCGTCGGGTTTCACCGCGCCGTAGATGATCTTCATCAGCGTGGACTTGCCCGCGCCGTTCTCGCCCAGCACGGCGTGGATCTGCCCAGGCGCCACCGTCAGCGCCACACCATCGTTGGCGCGCACGGCAGGGTACTGCTTGGTGATGCCCAGGAGTTCCAGGCGGGGGGGAGCGGTCATGAACGGACTCCGAATGAAAGTCGTCGCGCAGAGCGTTGCGTGTTGTGGCGCACTGAAGCGGTGCGCATTGTCATGGAAACCGTCACGGTTCAGCCCCTGGACGCCGGAAAATCGCGTGACCCGCGACCCAGGTGGCCGCGAGGTTGCGCTCGTCGCCCAGCGTCATCCAGGCGAACACCCGCTCATGCAGCTTCCGGGCCCGCCCGTCGCGGTGCAACGCGACCGGCCCGTGCGCCCAGTCCCACAGCGCCAGATCGGCGGTGCGGCCGGCGTCGAGCGAACCGATCTCGTGGTCCAGCCCAAGTGCCTGTGCGGCGCCGAGCGTCGCGCCGTGCAACGCCTTCCACGCGGTGAGTTTCACGCCGCGCATCGCCTGCACCTTGTACGCATCCGCCAGCGTGCGCAGCATCGACAGGCTGGTGCCGCCGCCCACGTCGCTGGCCAGCGTGACCCGCGCACCGGCCGCCTCCAGCTCCGGCCACGCGCACAGGCCGCTGCCGAGGAAGAGGTTCGAACTCGGGCAGTGCGCGATCTGGGCGCCAGTGTCGGCGAGCAACTGGCGGTCCGCATCGTCGAGCCAGATGCCGTGGGCGAGCACGGCGCGTTCGTTCAGCAGGCCGGCGCGGTGGTAGACATCGAGGTAGCTGCGCGCCTCGGGGAACAGCTCGGCGACCCAAGCGACCTCGGCGCGGTTCTCGGCCACATGGGTCTGCATGTAGAGGCCGGGCACTTCGCGCATCAGCTGGCCGGCCATCGCGAGCTGCTCGGGCGTGCTGGTCGGGGCAAAGCGCACGGTCATCGCGTAGGACAGCCGCCCGGTGCCGTGCCACTGGTGGATCAGTTCGCGGCTGTCGCGTTCGGCGCCGACCACGTCGTCACGCAGGCCGTCCGGCGCGTGGCGGTCCATCAGCACCTTGCCGGCAATCAGGCGCATCCCGCGGCGGTGCGCGCCGGACAGCAGCGCGTCGGCCGAGGTGCGGTGCACGGTGGGGAAGACGACCGCCGTGGTCGTGCCGTGCGACAGCAGCGCATCGAGAAAGGTCTCGGCGCCCTGCCCCGCGACGACCGGATCAGCGTGGCGCAGCTCGGCCGGGAAGGTGTAGGTGTTCAGCCAGTCGAGCAGCTCGGTGCCGAAGCTGGCGATGACGTCGAGCTGCGGGCTGTGGACGTGGGTGTCGATGAAGCCGGGCAGCAGCAGGCGGCCGCGGTGGTCTTCGGTCTGCCAGTCCGGGCCGGGGGTGAAGACGCCGGCCGGCTCGGCGCCGAGGATCTTGCCGTCCTCGACCAGCAGCCAGTGGTCCGGGCGCCAGCGCACGCCGGGCGCCGCGTCGGGCGCATTCCAGCCTGGGTCGGCGGTGAAATCGAGCAGGTCGGCGCGCAGCGCGAGCTTCACGGGACTCACGGGACTCACGGGACTCACGGGAGGATTCACGGCAGTGGTCATCGCAGTCGGTGGCATGCAGAGTGCTTACACCTTGGAGTATGGTCCTCCCCATGACACCGATTCACCCGATCCGCTTCTTCCATCACGGGACGTTGCACGACGTGACCGGCGCCCCGCCCACCCGCACCTTGCTCGACTGGCTGCGCGAGGACGCCCGCCCGCGCTGCACCGGCACCAAGGAAGGCTGCAACGAAGGGGACTGCGGCGCCTGCACCGTCTTGGTGGCCGAGCGCGACGACGCAGCGCCGGGCGGCGTGGCGATCCGCAATGTCAACGCCTGCCTGCGCTTCCTGCCGACGCTGGATGGCTGCGCGGTGCTCACCGTCGAGGACCTGAAGCCGATCGCCGCCGCGCACGGCCAATCCGCGCATCCGGTGCAGCAGGCACTGGTCGCCTGCCACGGCTCGCAGTGCGGGTTCTGCACCCCGGGCTTCGCGATGACGATGACCGGCATCTATGAAGAGCACTGCGCCGCCGGCACCCGCCCGACGCGCCAGCAGCTCGCCGACGACCTCGCCGGCAACCTGTGCCGCTGCACCGGCTATCGGCCGATCGTGGACGCGGGCGAGCAGATGTTCGACGCGCCGGCCGCGCCGATCGACCGCGCCACCTTGCGCCAGCAGCTCGACACGCTGGCCGCCGACACCGCGCCGCTGACGCTCGACGACTTCGCCGCGCAGCGACTGGCCCGCCCGGACGCCCGCATCGTGGCCGGCGCCACCGACGTCGCGCTGTGGGTGAACAAGCAGTTCCGCGACATCGGCGAGCCGCTGTGGATCGGCCGCGTCGCCGAACTCCGGCGCATCGAGGCCACCGCCGACGCAATTCACATTGGCGCCGCCGCCTCGCTCGAAGACGCTTGGCGCACGCTGGCCGACGCGGTGCCGACGCTGCGCGAGGTCTGGCAGCGCTTCGCCTCGCCGCCGATCCGCCACGCTGGCACGATGGGCGGTAACGTCGCCAACGGCTCGCCGATCGGGGACAGCGCGCCGGTGCTGATCGCGTTGGGGGCGGACATCGTGCTGCGGCGCGGCGCGGTGGAGCGCACGATGCCGCTGCAGGCGTTCTACCTCGACTACATGCAGAACGCGCTGCAGCCCGGTGAGTTCGTCGCGCGGCTCGTCGTGCCGAAGCCGACCGACGGCACGCAGGTCCGCGCCTGGAAGATCAGCAAGCGCTACGACAGCGACATCTCCGCCGTCTGCGCCGCGTTCGCGCTGCGGCTCGACGGGGACCGCGTGGCCGAGGTGCGGCTGGCGTTCGGTGGCATGGCGGCCATCGTCAAACGTGCTGCGCAGACTGAGGCCGCTCTGCTCGGCCAGCCGTGGACCGAGGCCACGCTCGTCGCCGCGCAGGCCGCGCTCGCGCAGGACTTCCGCCCCTTGAGCGACCTGCGCGCCAGCGCCGCCTACCGGCTGAAGGTCAGCGCCAACCTGCTGCGCCGGCTGTGGCTCGAGACACGGCCTGACGATCCTCTGCCACCCGAAGACACCACCGTCTGGACCCCGCGCCTGACCGTCCCGATCCACCCGGAGACCCGCGCATGAGCACCGTCGGCACCTCCCGCCCGCACGAGTCGGCGCACCTGCACGTCGCGGGCGCCGCGCCCTACATCGACGACATCGCCGAAGTCGCCGGCACGCTGCACGCTGCGCTCGGTCTGTCACCCCTCGCACACGGCCGGCTGCTGGCGCTCGACCTCGACCGCGTGCGCGCCATGCCCGGTGTGGTCGCCGTGCTGAGCGCCGCCGACATCCCCGGCACCAACGACTGCGGCCCGATCGTCCACGACGACCCGATCCTCGCCCGCGACACCGTGACGTGGCGCGGCCAGCCGATGTTCGCCGTCATCGCCCGCAGTCGCGGCGAAGCCCGCCGCGCCGCCGCCCTCGCCGCGCAGGTGGCGACGATCGAGCCGCTGCCCGCCGTGCTCGACCCGCTGGAAGCCCACGCGCTGCAGCAGTACGTCGTGCCGCCAATGCACCTCGTCCGAGGCGACGCGCAAGCCGCCATCGCCAGCGCGCCGCACCAACTCGACGGCCGCTTCAGCCTCGGCGGGCAGGAGCAGTTCTACCTGGAAGGCCAGATCGCCTGCGCCATCCCGCAGGAAAACGACGGTCTGCTCGTCCACAGCTCGACCCAGCACCCGACCGAGATGCAGCACGTCGTCGCACACGCGCTCGGGCTGTCGGCGCACCAGGTGCAGGTGCAGTGCCGGCGCATGGGCGGCGGCTTTGGTGGCAAGGAGTCGCAGTCGGCCGTGTTCGCCGCCGTCGCCGCGATCGCCGCGCACCGGCTGCAATGCCCGGTCAAGCTGCGCCCGGACCGCGACGACGATTTCCTGATCACCGGCCGGCGCCACGGCTTCGAGTTCCGCTACCGCATCGGCCACGACGACCACGGGCGGATCCTCGGCGCGGACGTGGAGATGGTGTCGAACGCGGGCGCGTCGGCCGACCTGTCGGCGCCGGTCATGACGCGGGCGCTGTGCCATTTCGACAATGCCTACTGGCTGCCGAACGTCGACCTGCGTGGCTACTGCGCGCGCACCAACACGCAGAGCAACACCGCCTTCCGCGGCTTCGGCGGGCCGCAAGGGGCGCTGGCGGTGGAGATGGTGCTGGACTCGGTGGCGCGCCGGCTCGGGCTCGACCCGCTGGAGGTGCGCCGCGCCAACTTCTACGGCACGACCGAGCGCAACGTCACCCCCTACGGCCAGACCGTCGAAGACAACATCATCGCCCCGCTGGTCACGGAACTCGCCGACACCGCCCACTACCGCCAGCGCCGCGCCGAGGTCGCCAGCTTCAACGCCACCAGCCCGGTGCTGAAACGCGGCTTGGCGCTCACGCCGATCAAGTTCGGCATCAGCTTCAACGTCGCGCACTTCAACCAGGCCGGCGCGCTGGTCCACGTCTACACCGACGGCTCGGTGCTCGTGAACCACGGCGGCACCGAGATGGGCCAGGGGCTGAACACCAAGGTCGCGCAGGTCGTCGCGCATGAACTCGGCATCGCCTTCGAGCGCGTGCGGGTCAGCGCCACCGACACGCACAAGGTCGCCAACACCTCCGCCACCGCCGCCTCCACCGGCACCGACCTCAACGGCAAGGCCGCGCAGGACGCCGCGCGGCAGATCGTGCTCCGGCTGGCGCAGCTCATTGCGGCGCGCTGGCTGGTGCCGGTCGGCACGGTGCAGTTCGCCGACGGCCGGGTCACCGCGGGCGCCCACGCGATGGCCTTCGACGACCTCGTCGCGCAGGCCTACGCCGCGCGGATCCAGCTCTGGAGCGACGGCTTCTACGCCACCCCCGGCCTGCACTTGGACCGCGAGAAGCTGCAGGGCAAGCCCTTCTACTACTTCGCCTACGGCGCGGCGTTGAGCGAAGTCGTCGTGGACACGCTGACCGGCGAGTGGCGGCTGCTGCGGGCAGATGCGCTGCACGATGTCGGCGCGTCGCTGAACCCCGCTGTGGACATCGGCCAGATCGAAGGCGCCTTCGTGCAGGGCATGGGCTGGCTGACCACGGAGGAACTGCGCTGGCAGCCAATGGACGGCTCGCGCAACGCCGGCCTGCTGCTCACCCACGCACCCAGCACCTACAAGATCCCGACCGCCAACGACGTGCCGGTCACACCGGGCGCCTTCAACGTCCGGCTCTACGACCACCGCAACCCGGCCGACAGCATCCACCGCAGCAAGGCCGTGGGCGAGCCGCCGCTGCTGCTGCCGTTCAGCGTGTTCCTGGCGATCCGCGATGCGGTGTCGGCGGTGGGCGAGCACCAGATCGATCCGCCGCTGCGGGCGCCGGCAACCAGCGAGGCCATCCTCGACGCGATCGAGTCTGTCCAGGCGGCGCAGGCCGGATGACGCCCGGCGTACTGGAGGCTGAAGCGCGGCGCTGGCTCGCGCAGGGACGGCGCGCGGTCGAGGTGCAGATCCTGTCGCACCGCGGCTCGACCCCGCGCGAGACGGGCACGCGCATGGTCGTCGCCGAGGACGCCGTACTCGGCACCATCGGCGGCGGGCATCTGGAGTTGCTGGCGATCACGGCGGCGCGGGAAGGTCTGCGCCAGGCGGTTTTCGCTCCGCGGGACCTGGATCTGCCGCTGGGTCCGGCGCTGGGGCAGTGCTGCGGTGGCCGGGTCGTGCTGCGGCTGCAAGCGCTGTCCGAAGCCGCTCTGGCCGATTGGCCAGCGCCGCAGCCGCGCTTCTTCCTGCAATTGCACGGCGCCGGGCATGTCGGCCGCGCGATCGTGCGGCTGCTTGCCGACATCGACTGCCGCGTCCAGTGGGTCGACGAGCGCGAGGACGAATTCCCCCTGCTGACGGGCGCCGAGCCGCCGCACATCGAGCGGGTGTGCGTGGACACGCCGGAAGCCGAGGTCGCGCTGGCGCCGCCGGGGGCGTTCTATCTGGTGATGACGCACCGGCATGACCTGGATGAGCGGATCACGGAAGCGGTGCTGCGGCGGGGGGATTTCAGCTTTTGCGGGTTGATCGGGAGCGGGACGAAGCGGGCGCGGTTTCTGCACCGGTTCGAGTCGCGGGGCCTGTCTGGCGCGGTGCTGGCGCGGATGACGTGTCCGATCGGGCTGCCGGGCATCGCCGGCAAGGAGCCGGCGGTGCTGGCCGTCGCCGTCACGGCGCAATTGCTGAACTGGCAGACAGCCCGTCAGTCGGCGCAAAGGTCCGCGCTGGACAACACCGAACACACTCCTTAAGCTGGGGGATTACCCAAACTGGCAAGACGAGGCCCCGGCGCATGCAAGTCCGAGAAAACAACTTCAACCTGCTGCGGCTTGTCTTCGCATTCTTGGTGATCGTCTCCCACGGGCCTGAGCTGATTGACGGCAACCGCAGCAGGGAACTGCTGACCCGGCTGTTCGGCAGCTACAGCTTCGGCGAGTTTGCCGTCAATTCATTTTTCATCCTGAGCGGCTACCTCATCACGGCCAGTTGGATGTCGGCACCGGTCTGGCGGATTTACCTGAAAAAGAGGGTGCTGCGCATTGCACCGGGCTTCCTGGCTGCTGTCCTGATCAGCATGCTGGTACTGGGTCCGTGGGGCTCCAGCGAATTCTTCAATGCATTTTCTCCGGTCAAGTTTTTCGCCAAACTGAGCCTTCTGATTTTCGATTACCCCGGTTTTCAAGGCAGTCATTACCCGCTGGTCAATGGCGCGCTCTGGACCATCCACTATGAATTCGTCTGCTATGTGCTGCTGGGTCTGGTCGGCAGCCTGGGCTGGCTGCAGCGGCGGACCCGGGTGGCGGGCCTGTTCGCAGGCGT
This sequence comes from uncultured Sphaerotilus sp., assembly GCF_963924895.1. Classification (NCBI taxonomy): domain Bacteria; kingdom Pseudomonadati; phylum Pseudomonadota; class Betaproteobacteria; order Burkholderiales; family Sphaerotilaceae; genus Sphaerotilus; species uncultured Sphaerotilus sp. Next base: position 41,220 of record NZ_CAWURG010000039.1, on the reverse strand, counting down.
GCTGGCACTCTATTGTCTGCACGTGTCGCTGGACCCGGTCTACCAGTCCATGGGCAAGAGCCTGCTGAAAACCGCCTGGTTCGTGGCGGGCAACCACATCCGGTTCTTCGGCTTCTACCTGGCCGGTGTCCTGTTCTACCTGTACCGTGACCGCATCACCCTGCGCGCCGATGCAGCCGCGCTGGCGGCCGTGCTTTTCGCGGTCCTCATGCTGACCCCCCTCACAGCCCCGCTGGCCATGGCGCTGCCTTGGGTCTATCTGCTGTTCTGGCTGGGTCAGGTCAAGCTGCCCATGACCGCGGTGTTCCAGAAAACCGACGTGTCCTACGGCCTGTACCTGTATGCATGGCCGATCCAGCAACTGGTGATGCAGAAGGTAACCATGGATGTCTGGGCGGTGGTGGCATGGACCACCGTTCTGTCCCTCGCGGCGGCCATCTCCAGTTGGTATCTGGTCGAAAAACCCGCCCTGGGGTTCAAACCGCGCCCGCCAGGGCGTCCAGCCACGCCACGTAGCGCGCCACACCTGCCCCCACATCGCTGAACGCATGGTCACACCCCGTGGCCCGCAGCCGCGTCAGGTCCGCCTGAGTCAGGCACTGATACTTGCCCCGCAGCGCATCCGGAAAATCGATGTAACTCACCAGTCCCTGCGCGATCTGCTCCGCCAGCGTCAGCACCGGCAGGCCCTCCAGCGACCGGCAGGCGTTGACCGTCGCGTGCGCCACATCGTTGAACGGCTGTGCCCGGCCGCTGCCGAGGTTGAAGATGCCGCTCTGGTCCGGGTGCTGCAGGAACCACAGGTTCACCGCCACCACGTCATCGACGTAGACGAAGTCGCGTGACTGCATGCCCGGCGCGTAGCCGTTGTACTCGCCGAAGAGCTTGACGTGGCCGTGCTGGCGGAACTGGTGGAAGTGGTGGAAGGCGACACTGGCCATGCGGGCCTTGTGCTGCTCGCGCGGGCCGTAGACGTTGAAGTAGCGGAAACCGACCACCTGTCCGTCCTGCGTGCCACCTTGCGAACGCAGCGTCGGCAGATACCGCCGCACCACTTGGTCGAACAGCAGCTTGGAATAGCCGTAGACGTTCAGCGGCGCCTCAAAGGCCGGCTCCTCGCGGAAGGTGTCGCTGCCGCCGTAGGTCGCGGCTGAGCTTGCGTAGAGCAGCCGCGTGCCCTGCGCCAGGCAAGCGTCGAGCAGCGTCTTCGAGCAGCGGTAGTTGGTCTCCAGCATGTACTTGCCGTTGTGCTCCATGGTGTCGGAGCAGGCGCCTTCATGCAGGATCGCATCGATGTGGCCAAGCTCGCCCGCGGCAAAGCGCGTGTAGAACTCGTCCTTGTCGAAGTAGTCGGCGAGCGTCGAGCCCAGCAGGTTGCGGTACTTCGGCCCGTCCGTCAGGTCATCGACGGCGATGACTTCCTTGGCGCCCAGGCGGTTCAGCCCGTGGACCAGATTGCTGCCGATCATGCCGGCAGCGCCGGTGACTGCGACTCTCATGCGAACAACTCCTCGTAACTGACACTGGCCGTGCCGAACTTGCCGACCACGATGCTGCCGGCGCGGTTGGCGATCGGCACAGCGTCGCGCAGGGGAAGCCCAGCGGCCAGCAGCGTGGCCATCGTGGCGATGACGGTGTCGCCCGCCCCGGTGACATCGAAGACCTCGCGCGCCTGCGCCGGCACATCCAGGTGGCCGGCGTCATCGAAGAGCGTCATGCCCTCTTCCGAGCGGGTCAGCAGCAGACCGGTCAGGCCGAGTGTGCGCCGCAGGTTCTGTGCGCGTTCATGCAGCTGTGCCTCGCCCGACCACGCGCCGATCACCTGCGCCAGCTCGGCCCGGTTCGGTGTGACCACGGTGGCGCCAGCGTAGCGCTGGTAATCGCTGCCCTTGGGATCGATCAGCACCGGCTTGCCCGCGGCACGCGCCAGCTCGATCATGCGCGGGATGTGGGTCAGGCCGCCCTTGCCGTAGTCGGAGAACAGCACTGCCTGGTGGTCAGGCAGCACCCGCCCGTAGTCGGTGAGCATCTGCTGCAGCACCTCGTGCTCGGGCTGGTTCTCGAAATCGATACGGATGAGCTGCTGCGAACGGCCAATGACGCGCAGCTTGACGATGGTGTAAAGGGCCGGATCGCTGCCGAGCACGGTGGTGACACCCTGCTCTTCCAGCAGGCGGCGCAGGATCCGCGCGGGCTCGTCCTCGCCGACGACGGTCAGCAGCGTGCATTGCGCGCCGAGCGTCTTGACGTTGAGCGCGACGTTGGCGGCGCCGCCCAGGCGCTCTTCCTCGCGGGTGACGCGCACGATGGGGACCGGCGCCTCTGGGGAGATGCGGTCGACGGAGCCGAACCAGTAGCGGTCGAGCATGGCGTCGCCGACGACGAGGACATGGGCCCGCTGGAGAGAGGATCGTGAAAGCGACACGGCAAAGTTAGGCAAGGAATCGAGCTGGGGATCCTAGCGGAAACAGGCCGATCGACTCAACGCCGCACAAACCAGTTCCAGCCCACGACCCGCACGCTGGCCCACGCCATGCCGACACAGATCACGACCTCGCCCGTCAGCAGCGCAACAGCCGCCCCAGGCGCACCCCACAGCCAGGAAAACAGCCAGGAACACCCGACCAGGCTCAGTCCGGAAACCATCACCACGTTGCGAAACAGGCGCGCGTGCCCCAATCCAAGGACGATCTGGGTTCCACAGATGTTGTTGAGAAAGATCAGCCCGGGCACGATGGCCATCACGGCGAACAATGCCTTGATCTGTCCGCCGCCGGACAAGCCGATGCGCTCGGTGGCGAAGTCGAAGAACACATAGGACAGGATCGCCACCACGACAAACGCCAGCCCACCAGCCAGCACGACGCGGCGCAGAAACACCAGCCCCGTGTGCAGATCAGCCTGCAACCCGACGACGACACGCGGAAACAGGGCTTCGGTGACCGGGGTGGACAGCACGGCGACACCCCGCATCAGTTTCTCCGCGAGGGCATACCGACCGGAATCGACCGGCCCGGACAGGACGCCCAGAACGAGGGTGTTCGTGCTGATGAACAGGCTGGCGGCCATCTGGCTCAAGTAGACATCGACACCGTCGCGCACCAGCCTCGACAACCGCGGCCGATCCACCCGGTACGGCGCCACGGCAACGCGAGAGAAATGCCGCTGAGCCGCCGCCAGCAGCAGCACGCCGGACAGCAGCGTGGGCGCGAAGAACAGGGCAAGCGCTGACAGGAAATCGCCCTCTCCCTGGACCAGAAAAAAAATCAGCACCAGACAAGTCGCACGCGAAAATATCTGGACCAGACTGATCTGGCGAAACCATTCCATGCCCATGAAAAACCAGTTAGGCTGAAGCGCGGAGCCCAACACCATCAGAAACCCCGCCGTGATCGCCAGACACAGATCGGTGTCCAGTGAAAACAACCACTGTGCAAACCACAAGACAACGGCACAGAGCAGGCAGAACAGGAGCTTGACCAGGTTCACGTCGCGATAGAGTTCCAGCAGCCGATTCGGATCTTGCCGGACCAACGCCACCGAACGCACACCTGTCAGGTTGAATCCATACTCCACTGTCGTCACACCGAACAAGGCGATGGTCTGAGCGATCATGAGGAGTCCGAAGTTGAAATCCCCCAACTTCTTCAGCAGGTAGGGGAGAATGACGATGGGCAATACCTGGTTGACAATGATTTTCAATGCTGAAAACAGGATATTACCCAAAGGCAACTGCATGACAGGATTCTGCTCGCGAAAATCAAATAAAATCCCGCTGGGTCTGCAAGTCGCCCTGCAAGCCCAACGGGATGGAGATGGTCGATGGCGTCAATCCATCAATGCTCTTGTATGGGCGCGGCCCAGTGGTCGGCCTTGCGGAGCAAAAAGCGAGGGGTTCTGAAATGCACGATAGCACGGTAGAGCGCCAGATATGACAGGCAGAACATGATGAGGATGGCGGACAGCACCGCGCCGTCACCCCACCAGAGCACCGCGGGCAGCACGGACAAGGAACAAAGCACCCACAGATAGGGCGACGTCATCGAGTTTCGGCGCAACAGATTGGCCGCATCCTGTTTGCCGACGGCCCAACGCATGAGGCGGCGGTAGATGAGGCTGTGCAAGTGCGTGGCATCGGGCAGACCGACCGGTCGGCCACGGATGATGCGCCGTCGGTACATGGTGAAAAGCGTCTCGAATATCGGGTAGGCGCACAGCAGCAGCGGAAAAACAGGGGACACCTCCGCATTTCGATGCACAAGCAGGATGCCAAGCTCGGCCACCCAGAACCCGAGGAAATAGGCACCTCCATCCCCGAGGAAAATCAGGCCAAGCGGATAATTCCAGACAAAAAATCCCAGTACAGCGCCGAGTCCGACCAGCGCACAGTTCATCACCGCGATGTCATTTACCTGAAACGCCACGTATGCCACTGCGGCCAGCATGATGGCGACGCACATGGAGGCGAGTCCGTTGAACCCATCGATGATGTTGACGGAATTGGAGACCCCGGCCACGGTCAGCAATGTCAACGCAAACGGGATACCCGCAACCAGAGCCAATCCGTCCATGCCTGGGATACCCGTCAAATCAATGACAGCATCCACCAGCCAGAATGCCATGGCGGCGGCGGCCACCGTGGCCAGCAGTCGCTGGCGGGGGCTGACCTTCTTGGTGAAATCCTCGATCAGCCCTGCCGTGAACGCGATCAGTCCGCACGCGACCAGACCGAGCAACATTGGGCCGCCCGGCATCGACCGGGTGACCACCAGCAGGCACGCGGCCAGCACCCCGACCAGAATCCCGATGCCGCCAATTCGCGGAACCACGCGACCGTGGAACTTCTGGGGCTGGTCCTTGTCGGTGTCTCCAGACAAATGGGCATGGCTTGCAGACGAACGGACGACCAGCAGCGTGGTGACAAATGCAGTCAGAAATGAACAAATCAACAACAACACTGTTGTTCTCCAATTGGGCAAGGCGGGCCGGGATCGATGGCCTACACCACATGTTGTAGCAAGGTACGCCGACTCTTGCCGTGCAGAAAGTCACAAGTCAACAATGCGCGTGGTGAGCACTTCATGCAACCCAAATATGTAAGCAATTATTCGGCTACCCACTGCCGTGGCTGCAACCACAAAACAACACATGGACACACAGCCTGGCCGCCAGCGGCCTCGATCGCTCCGCCCGACAGCGACTCCGCAGTTCAGGCGTCGTTCACCGCGCGAAGAACTGCCCTATTTTTCGGGTGTTTTTCAGGAACAAGGTCGGCCAGCCACCGACCCGATTGCGCCGGATCACCAGTAAATCCTCCCGAGACTTTCTCAGGATGTTGCGCAGCGAGGCGTTGCTCGCACCACCAACCCTCATCAGCACCAGCACCGATGGGATATAGGCCAGTGATATCCTGCCACGTGTCAGAAAACGCAGCACCGAATCATAGTCGGCGGCAATCCGCAGGTTCACATCAAAACCGCCGTGCTGCGCATAAACGGATCGGCGAACATAAAAGGTCGGATGCGGTGGCATCCAGCCGTTTCGCAACATTGACGGACGGTATTCCCCGGATTTCCAGTGGCGAATGACCTTGCCAAGGTCACCATGCGCGACATATTTCAGATCGCCGTAAACGGCATCGACACTGGGATCCTCGAAGGCTTGCGCGATTCGGGCGATCACACCAAGATCTGCCAGCACGTCATCGGCATGGAGGAACCCCACCACATCCCCTGTGGCATGGCGGATGCCCTTGTTGAGGGCGTCATAGATTCCCCCGTCCCGCTCGCTGACCAGAACGTCGATCCGGTCGCGGTAGGTTTCGAGGATCTGGCGAGTACCATCGGTCGAGGCACCATCGATGACGACTGATTCGATCGAGGGATGTGTCTGGCAAAAAACCGAGTCGAGTGCCTCGCCCACGGTGTCCTTGCGGTTATAGACCGCCGTGACCACTGAAATCCGGATCATCGTGACGCCCCTGCGATTTTCACGCTGGACCACCGCACCAGGAGCAGATACGCCAGGGTCACGCGCCAGCGCAACATGCGCCACAGACTCTGCGGCGTGGAGGGGCTGACATTGCCACCATGCCGCCGGTACTGCAGATAGGGTTTTTCCAGGTACACGACATGGCCAAATATCGTGCCCAGCGCACCGATCCACATGTCATGCATCGGTACATTTCTGGGAATGGGAACCACCCGGTGCAGCAGGGACCGTCTGAGCGCCATGGTGCATCCCAGGTATCGGTTGCGGGCCAAGGTGCTCCACAAGCTGCCCTGAAATCCCCCCCGCGTGGCCATGAACGACGTGATCGTCACGTTCGACTGCGCGTCAATCACCTGGGCGTCCGATAAAACGATCAGGGCGGCGGGGTCTCGAACAAAGGCGTCCACGAATGCCTGTCGCTTGCCCGGCAACCAGACATCGTCCTGGTCGCACAGGAACACCACCTCACCTTGCGACAGGCTCAACGCACGTTCGAATGAATGGAAGACGCCTTGGTTCCTGTCGTTCCGGTAGAGGCGAATCCGGGACGACCCGATGGACTCGATGAGCGCCACAGTGTCGTCACGCGAACAGTCGTCCACGATGACCAGCTCATCGGCCTCGACCAGTTGATCGAGCACGGAGCGGATCTGCTGCGGCAGATACCGGGTACCGTTGTAGGTGGCCATGACCACCGAAACCGATGGGGCCTGAGATACAGATGTCATGATGCTCCGACTGTTCCGACCATCTCGCGGGCCACGGAAAAACAAACCCGGACCAGATCTGGACGCTTGGCGCTGAATGCCAGCTTCAAGGTTCTCAGCACCAGCCGGGACAAGTGGACACCCACCGAGTACCGGGGGTCATCGCGCAGGTAATGCCATTCCGCCAAGAGAATGGAGCGATACCGCTGCACGTTCATCGTCGACAAATCCATCACCGACAACGAATGCTCGACGATGGCAGACGAGACGGCAACAGAGGCTCCCTGGCGCAGCAATTGGCGGAACACCCAGTGGTCCAGGTAATCGAGCTGGAAGGCGGCAGGCACAGGCAGCATGGCCTCCAAGGAAGAGGTGCGCACCAGCGAGGCCGAGGCGATGGCCGTGAGATGGTCCGGCACAGGGGTCCGCGAATCCGCTGGCCGATCCTGCAAAACCCAGGGAGTCACCCGGCCATGGACCGTGATCCGGGACGGCGAGATCCAGACGCCACGGTCACGCACGCGCGGCACCACGGCACCAACCGAATCCGCCGCAGGCGAGGCTGACAAGGCGTGTTCGGCGGCCAGAAGAAATGCATCAGGCAAATCCGTGTCATGGTCCAGCAGCAGGATCCATTCGTCACCTCGCCGGCACGCGGCATCCAGCGCGCACAGGTACGCGCCGCGGGTACCGCCGTTGTCGGGATCATGTCGGTACGTCACCACACTGTTCGGTACGTGACCATTGAACGCAGGATCGGCCAGCAGTTCAGGGTCCGCGTGCGGGCTGTTGTCGTAGACGAGGCCATGCCGGATGCGCAAGGCACCTGCACTCTCGGCATGGTCGACGGGCGCCGTCAGCCATTGGCGCAGGCGCGCATGACACGGCACCTGGGAAAACCTTCGGCGGTACAACACCAGGACCACCAGCACACTGCCTCGCATCCAGGCTGGATCCTGACCCACCATCGCTGACATCGGATTCTCCACGGCGGCGGATTACAGGAAATACAGCGCGTAGGACTGCACAAGGCCCTCATCGCGCAAGATGTACACATAGCCCGTGGCCGCCACCCAGAGCATCAGGGCAGTCTTGGGCATCCACAGTCCCCGGTAGGAAAACAGGCAGGCCGCCAGCAGGGGCAGCAGCGCGATATTGATCTCGAACAGCCGCAAAGCCACCTCCTTGATGGGCGCGAAGGCAATCAGGAAGACCAGTCCGAACAGGATGCAGCGCCGAGCGAGCCGCATCATGCGGGCCTGTGCCACGCGCAGTGGATCAGGTCGGGCGAGTGCGGCAGGGGCCGTGGATGACAGCGGGGGCGCCGAATCACCACTGTCGCCCCCACGCAGGGCCAGCAGACGCTGGAACCAGCGCGACATCCGGGCTCCGAGTGCATGGCGTGGGCCCCATTCCATGCCAAGCATCGAGATGACCAGCAGGAACAGCACCAGCGCCGGCAGTGACAACGGATTGGCCGCTTCCGCATTGGCGCTCTCGGCCACCGACACATACAGCGCTATGCGAGGATCTGCCTGGGCCAGCAGGTTCATCAGCAAGGCTCCTGGTGCCACACCCCGCAAGGCCAGGCCGAAGAGCACGGCCGTGACCCCCAGCAACACGCCATCGATCCACCGTGCCAGTCGCCCCTGCAGCGGCAGCAGGATGAGGAAAAAAATGAGCGCTGAACTGTGAAATCCCAGCGCGACGACAATCGCCAGCAGAAACAGTGGCCAGTTGCCGTCTCGCAGCAAGGCCGGCAGCGCGCAGAACACCACGGCCACGGCCAGACCAGCGCGGATCTGAGTGAAATCGTGCAACAGAAAAAACGTGAAGGCATACACCAGAAAGCCGACCGCCACCGCCACCGCCCCCTGGGAGAAGCCCATGATCGCGCGCAGTTTCAACACCACGGAAAACAAACCGAGCACCCAGACGAACGCCCGGAAGGGCAGGTTCGATGTCGCGAACAGGTCGTTCAGCAGGAAGTAGATCGATTCGAGGAAGAGCGGTCGCTCCATGAACCCGGCGTCATCGCCTCGGTAGGTGTACCAGGTTTCGTAGACCGTGAAGTCCGCTGCCACGTTAGGCCCGCGCAGCGCGGCCAGCGTCGCCAGCACCAGCCCGACCACCAGGCTCAAGGCACCCGGCGACAAGCGGCGGTGCTGCGACCAGAGCAGGGTGGTCAGCAGTGAAAACAGCGCGAAATAGATCACGTTGCCGCCCGCGAGACAGGTTGCGCTGACGGGCTCCACCCACTGGCCATGGGCGGACTCAGCCCTTGGCCCGGGGAGGCAACCCGAGAGCGACCGCACGCACCGACAGGATCAGCCCGGCCAGCACACCCGCGGCCAGCGCGATGAGTGACCGCTTGGGCTTGTGGCGCTTTTCGGGAGCGGTCGCCACGTCCACGACCTGGATCAGGGCTCCCTCGCGCCCCTCGTCTGCGCGCGCCAGTTCAAACTGCTTGGCGTACAGATCAAACAAGGTTTCCTGGTATTTGTACTCTCGATAACGATTGATGTAGTCCGCCGTGCCACGGGCTGGCTCCTTCTGCTCGAGTTGCCCCAGTTCACCCCGCAGCGCGGCCAGCAATGCCTTCTGCTGAATGACCTCCTGCGCATCGTCGGTGAGCATCTTGCGCATCGCCTGCAGTTTCACTTCGGCAGCCACAGCCTCGCTCCTCAGGCGTGCATACCCGTCGGCGGCAGCCCGCGGTTCGGCCATCAGCACGCCTGCACTGAAGCCGCTGCCTTGCAGGGCTGCCTGCGCTTCGGCTAGCCGGCCTTTGGTTTCTTCCAGTTTCTGCTCGAAGAACTGGCGACGGCGCTGGGCCTCGCTGACAGCCAAGGTGTTGGTCATGTGGCGCAACTCCTCAATGTAGGCGTTGGCCATTTCGGCTGCACGGGCCGGACTGCGGTCTTCGACATCGACCGTGATCAGGCCGTCCTTCTTGCCCACCGCGATACTGACGTTCTCCATCAACTTCTTACGGGCATCGACCCTGTAGTCCTCGTCGTAGACCTGCTGCAGCTTGAACCGGTCGATGATCCGGTCGGAGACGGACGTGCTGAGCATCAGGGCCACATACTGGTCCGCCGTGTTCTTCGCACCCAGTCCACCCGTGAGTCCGGCCAGTGCGCCCAGAGAACTCATGGCGGCTGACGCAATGTTCTGCTGCTGCGGCGGCATGATCATCGCCTGAGCTAGGTAGGTCGGCGGAACCAGCATCGCCCCGCCGAACCCAAGGCCGCCAGCCATCACCCCACCTGCGACGATGCCCTTCCAGCGGCCCAACACCAGCCGCAGCAGGCCGATCACACCCAGGCCCTGATGTGCATGCGCGTTCGCATGATCCTCACGGATCGTTTCGAGCGCCACGTAGTCCGTTTGCGCCGTGTCCAGATTCTGTTGCATGTGGCGAACTCAGTTCTGCAACGTCTTCAACGCCGCCGCCCCGATACCGAACTGGTACAGGATTTGCGTCCATTCCTTCAGATCCTGCACCCAGGTCGTCTTGTTCATCATTTCCGGCACGAACACGGTGTCGCCGGGCTCGGCCTTGACCTTGATCACCCCGCCCAACAGCCCGAAGAAGGACGAGCGCTGCAACTGGCTCAGCACGCTGCCGTTCGGGCGCAGCACGAAGGTGGCGCCCGGGTCAGAACCGCGGGTCGGGCCACCGGCCAGGTCCAGAAAATCGCCCAACGACTTGCCCGGCTCCAGCAGGAAAGCACCGCTGTTGAAGACCGAGCCAAACACGCTGACGGTGGTCGGGCGTGCCGGCACGTAGACACGGTCACCGTCCTCGACGGGCAGGTCCGGCAACGCGCTGGCGCCCGGCGCCATCTGCAGCACGATGCGGCCGGTCGGGCGCACCTGGCGGAGCTTCTCGATCAGGCGGGAGGTGGCCGTGCTGCGCTGTTCGAACGTCGCGGCTTCGTCGGCGCTGATCGCCCGCTGGGTGGCGGAGGCGCGCGCGAACTCGGTTTCCATGTCGCGCAGCGCGCGGTCATAGTTTTGCTGCTGCGACACCCGCACGCTTTCGCGCGTGAACTCGGTGCCGTAAACATAGGCGTTGGGCGTCAACCCGCCCGCCAGGCCGATCGCCATGCGGGTCGTGACGCCAGGCGGCAACACATACTCACCCGGCTTGGCGACCTCGCCCTCGATGCGGATGCGCTTGTTCTGGCGCGCCACCGGCTGGGTCGCGTCCACAGCGCTGAACGCCCGAAGCACGTCGCCGCTACTGGGTGCCTGCGCGCTGTCTTCGGGCAGGCTGAGCTGGGTGATGCGGGTCTTGGCGCGGTCATCCAGCCGCTCGATCGCCAGGCGACTACGGTCGGCCACGGCCGTGAACCCCCCCGCCATCGCAACGATGTCCTCTACCTTCTCGCCCGGCTTCATCTCGAAAATGGCAGGGCGGTTGACGCTGCCGACCAGCGCGACCTGCGCACCGACCGGGCCGACGTGGATCACGTCCCCGTTCTGCACCACCCGGTCCGCGCTGCGGTCGCCCTTGAGCAGCAGGTCGTAGAGGTCGTAGCGGGTGACCATCTCCTTGCCGCGCCGCAGCTCGATGTTGCGCAGACTCCCCGCCGAGGCCGGCCCGCCGCTGCGCATCAGCGCGTTGACTACACTCGACAGCCCGCCCACGGTGTACACCCCTGGGCGCTTGACATGCCCGGTCACGTAGATGCGGACGCTGCGGATCTGGCCGAGCGAGACGCTGAGCTGGTAGTTTCGGAAAATCTGACCGACGCGGCGCGAAATGACATCGCTCAGGTCGGCGTAGCGCACCCCCGCCACCATGATCGTGCCGACACGGGGCATCGAGATGCGGCCACTGCGGTCCACCTGCACCCGCAGGTCGGCGTCCACCGAACCCCAGAGCGAGATCTGCAGCTCGTCGCCGGGGCCGATGGTGTAATCCGCCGGCACCAGCCCGCTCGAATCGGCAGTGTCGTAACCCGCCTTGCCCGTGATGAGTTCCTGCCCGAAGCGCTGGACGCCGGCATAACCCAGCTTGCGCACATAGGTCTCGAACTCATCGACCCCTGCACCAGCAGCGCGGTTGGGCATCAGGCCCGCACCGTCCTGCGGCACGACGTCATCGCGGTCGCGGTCACGCAGGGCCTCTTGCAGTCCATCGTTGACACCCGATCGGCTGGCAGGCGCACGCGCCGCAGGGGATTGCTGCAACCGCACAGGGCCGCTCATGCCGGCGCTGGCGCCATTGTTGACCGTGGTGCTGGACGACGAGGTGGACGGGTTGGTGTCGGTGGCCTGAGCCGAGGAGGTCTGGGCCGATGTCCCGCAGGACCAGCCGGCAGCGACCAGCACCGCAGCACCCAGACGGCAAACGGGAAATTTCAGGCGAGAAGCGAACATGGAGCGTCGGAGCAAATCGAGGCAGACCCGCGGGGTTCCGGGGCCGGCGCCGATTGTAGAGGGTGGATTCCGGACGCCCGCCTGTCGTCCTGAAGGCGGTAAGGATTCAGTCGAACCGACGTGCGTCCGCCAGCACGGGCGCAGCGACATCCTTGACCGACAGCAGCGGCGCCATGCCCAGGTCCGGCCAGGTGATGCCGATGGCCGGATCGTCCCAGCGCACAGCCCCTTCGCATGCCGGCGCATAGAGGTCCGTGGTCTTGTAGAGAAAGTCCGCGCTGTCGCTGGTCACGACAAAGCCATGCGCGAAGCCCGGCGGGATCCAGAACTGGCGGTGGTTCTCGCCCGTCAGCTCAACCCCGACCCACTGGCCGAAGGTCGGACTGCTCTGGCGCAGGTCGACCGCGACGTCAAACACAGCCCCTTGCGTGCAGCGCACGAGCTTGCCCTGCGCGTGCGGCGGCAGTTGGTAGTGCAGCCCGCGCAGCACGCCCTTGGCCGAGCGCGAGTGGTTGTCCTGCACGAAGTGCACGTCGTGGCCGACCGCTTCGTTGAAGACCTTCTGGTTGTAGCTCTCCATGAAGAAGCCACGGGCGTCCCCGAAGACCTTGGGCTCCAGGATCAGGACATCGGGAATGGCAGTGCGAATGACGTTCATGTGCAGCAGATTCAGCGGATTCAGTAGATCTTCTCGTGGAGCACCTTCTGCAGGTACTGCCCGTAGCCGTTCTTGAGCAGCGGCTGCGCGAGCCGCTCCAGTTGCGCGGCGTCGATCCAGCCACGCCGGTAGGCGATCTCTTCCGGACACGCCACCTTCAGCCCCTGGCGCTTCTCCAGCGTCGAGATGAACTGCCCGGCCTCCATCAGGCTGTCGTGCGTGCCGGTGTCGAGCCAGGCGTAACCGCGGCCCATGATCTCGACGTTGAGCTGCCCCTGCTTCAGGTAGACCGCGTTCACGTCGGTGATCTCCAGCTCGCCGCGCGGGCTGGGCGCGATGTTCGCGGCGATGTCGCAGACCTGCTCGTCGTAGAAGTACAGCCCCGTGACGGCGTAGTTGCTCTTGGGCGCCTTGGGCTTTTCCTCGATGCTCAGCGCGCGGCGGTGGCTGTCGAAGTCGACCACGCCGTAGCGCTCGGGATCGTGCACGTGGTAAGCGAACACGCTGGCCCCTTCGGTGCGGGCGGTCGCGCTGTTGAGCAGGTGCTGCAGGTCGTGGCCGTAGTAGATGTTGTCGCCCAGCACCAGCGCGCTCGGGGCGCCGCCGACGAACTCGCGGCCGAGGATGAAGGCCTGCGCGAGTCCGTCCGGGCTGGGCTGCACGCAGTAGCTCAGGTTCAGGCCCCAGCGGCTGCCGTCGCCGAGCAGTGCCTCGAAGCGCGGCGTGTCCTGCGGCGTGCTGATGATGAGGATGTCGCGGATCCCGGCGAGCATCAGCGTGCTCAGCGGGTAGTAGATCATCGGCTTGTCGTAGACCGGCAGCAGCTGCTTGCTGATGGCCAGTGTCGCCGGGTGCAGTCGGGTGCCGGAGCCGCCGGCCAAGATGATGCCTTTGCGTTGCATGGAGTTCCCCTGTGTCTTGTCTGGTGGATCAGCTCAGCCGAGGATTTCGGTGAGCATGCGCTCGACGCCCTGCTGCCACGGCGGCAGGCGCAGACCGAAGGTGGCCTGCAGCTTCGTGGTAGCCAAGCGCGAATTCAGCGGGCGTTGCGCGGGCGTCGGGAAGGCGGTGGTAGGCACTGGATCGATCGTCTGCACCTTCAGCTCGCGGCCGAGGCGGCGGGCCTGTTCGATGACGAAGCTGGCGTAGCCGTGCCAGCTCGTCTGGCCACCCGCCACGGCGTGGTAGGTGCCCGACAGGTCCAGATCCGGCTGCGCCAGCGCGGTGCGCAGCATCTGCGCGGTGAGGTCGGCCAGCAGATCGGCGCCGGTGGGCGCACCGATCTGGTCGTCGATGACGGTGAGCTTCTCGCGCTCGGCGGCCAGCCGGAGCATGGTCTTGGCGAAGTTGCCGCCACGCGCCGCGTAGACCCAGCTCGTGCGCAGGATCAGGTGCCGACAGCCGCTGGCGCGGATGGCGTCCTCGCCTTCAAGCTTGGTCTGGCCGTAGACGCTCAGCGGGCCGGTGGGCGCATCTTCGTCACGGGGCTGGTCGCCCGATCCGTCGAAGACGTAGTCGGTGCTGTAGTGGACCAGCCACGCGCCGGTCTCGGCCGCACAGCGCGCCAGCACAGCGGGGGCGGTGGCGTTGATCGCACGGGCAAGGTCGGGTTCGCTCTCGGCCTTGTCCACGGCGGTATGGGCCGCGGCATTGACGATGATGTCCGGGCGCACCGCCGCCACGGTCTCGGCCAGCCGCTCGGGCTGGCTGAAGTCGCCGTGCAGTTCGGTGCTGTCGTGGTCCAGGCCGACGACCTCGCCCAGCGGCGCCAGCGCGCGCTGCAGCTCCCAGCCGACCTGCCCACCCTTGCCGAGCAGCAGGATCTTCAGCCCGCTCATGCGCGGGCTCCGTAGTTCTGGCTGACCCAGTCGCGGTAGGCGCCGGTGCGCACCGCGTCGATCCACTGCGTGTTCTCCAGGTACCAGCGCACCGTCTTGTCGATGCCGGATTCAAACGTCTCGGCCGGCATCCAGCCGATCTCGCGCTCGATCTTGGTCGGATCGATCGCGTAGCGGCGGTCGTGGCCGGGGCGATCGGTGACGAAGGCGATCTGCGCTTCGTACTTCGTGCCGTCCGCCTTCGGGCGCAGCGCGTCGAGCTTGCGGCAGATGACCTGCACGACGTCGAGATTCTTGATCTCGTTCTTGCCACCGACGTTGTAAACCTCGCCCAGCCGGCCCTTGGCCAGCACCTGGCGGATCGCCTCGCAGTGGTCGCGCACGTACAGCCAGTCGCGGATGTTCTGCCCGTCGCCGTACACCGGCAGCGGCTTGCCGTCCAGCGCGTTGAGGATCATCAGCGGGATGAGCTTCTCGGGGAAATGGTACGGGCCGTAGTTGTTCGAGCAGTTGGTCGTCAGTGTCGGCAGGCCGTAGGTGTGGTGGTAGGCGCGCACCAGGTGGTCCGAGCCGGCCTTGCTGGCCGAGTACGGGCTGTTGGGCGCGTACGGCGTGGTTTCGCTGAACGCCGGGTCAGTGTCAGACAGCGAGCCGTAGACCTCGTCGGTGGAGACGTGCAGGAAGCGGAACGCCGCCTTGGCCTCCGCCTCCAGCGCGCCCCAGTACGAGCGCACGGCTTCGAGCAGCTCGAAGGTGCCGACCATGTTGGTCTGGATGAACTCGCCGGGGCCGTGGATGCTGCGGTCGACGTGGCTCTCGGCCGCGAAGTGCAGCACCGCGCGCGGCTGGTGCGTCTGCAGCAACTGGCTGACCAGCGCCCGGTCACCGATGTCGCCCTGCACCAGCGTGCAGCGCCCGGCCTCGACATGCTCGGCGATCGTCTGCGGGTTGCCCGCATACGTCAGCTTGTCCAGCACGATGATCGGCTCTTCACTGCGCTCGAACCAGTGGTGGACAAAGTTTCCGCCGATGAAGCCGGCTGCGCCTGTGATGAGGATCATGTGCTGTAGAGGTGGGTGATCGGGATTTTCGTGATTGTGCAGGAGACTCAGTTACGCCCGTAGGTGTCTTCGTAACGCACGATGTCATCCTCGCCGAGGTAGGAACCGGACTGCACTTCGATGATCTCCAG
Organism: uncultured Sphaerotilus sp.; assembly: GCF_963924895.1. NCBI lineage: Bacteria > Pseudomonadati > Pseudomonadota > Betaproteobacteria > Burkholderiales > Sphaerotilaceae > Sphaerotilus > uncultured Sphaerotilus sp. The sequence continues at coordinate 25,443 of NZ_CAWURG010000039.1, read as the reverse complement.
CGGCACCCGACCCGGATTGGCCAACCGGTGCACCTGCCCCAGCGGGATGTAGGTGGACTGGTTTTCCGTGAGCATCAGCACCTTGTCGCCGTTCGTGATCTCGGCAGTGCCGGTCACGACGATCCAGTGCTCGGCGCGGTGGTGGTGCATCTGCAGGCTCAAGCTGGCCCCCGGCTTGACCATGATCCGCTTGACCTGGAAACGCGGGCCGCTGTCGATGCTGTCGTACCAGCCCCAGGGGCGGTGGACCTTGCGGTGCAGGCTGTGCTCAGTGCGGCCGGCCTTGTCGAGTTGCGCGACGATCTTCTTGACGTCCTGGCTGCGGCTGCGGTCGGCGACCATGACCGCGTCAGCCGTCTCGATCACGACCACGTCGTCCAGCCCGACCACGCTGACCAGTCGGCCCGAGGCATGGACCAGCGTGTTGCGGCTGTCCTGCGTAATCACGTCGCCGACGCTGGCGTTGCCCTGCTCGTCCTTGCGCGCCACCTGCCAGACCGCGTCCCAGGCCCCCAGGTCGTTCCAGCCCGCACTCAGCGGCACCATGCGGATGTCGAAGTCCGTGCCGGGGCAGCGCTCCATCACCGCATAGTCCACCGACTCGCTCGGCACGGCGGCGAATTCAGCCTTGCCGGGACGCACGAAGCTGGCGTCGCACTTGCGCGGCGCCCAGGCCGCGCGGGTCGCCTCGGCGATGTCGGGGCGGAAGGTTTCCAGCGCCTGCATCCACACCGACGCCTTCAGCACAAACATGCCGCTGTTCCAGAAGTAGCCACCTTCGCTCAGATAGCGCTGGGCGGTTTCCAGGTTCGGCTTCTCGACGAACTGGGCCACGCGGGCAGCGCCAAGTTCGGGCGTCGTGCGGATGTAGCCGTAGCCGGTTTCAGGTGCATCCGGCGTGATGCCGAGGATGGCAATCACCCCTTGTGCCGCCAGACGCACCGCCTGTTGCAGCGCGGCGGTGTAGGCCGCCGGATCGGTGACGGTCTGGTCCGCGGGCGTCACCACCAGCACCGGATCCGCACCGCCTTCGAGCGCCTGCAGCGCCGCCAGCGTCAGCGCGGGCGCCGTGTTGCGGCCCATCGGCTCCAGCAGGACCGCGGACGGCGTCTGCCGGATCTCGCGCAACTGGTCGAGCACGAGGAAGCGGTGCTCCTCGTTGCCGACGATCAGCGGGGCGGCAATGGCCAGATCGTCTGCTGCCAGCGCGGACAGGCGCTCTGCGGCTTCCTGGAACAGGCTCTGGTTGCTGTCGCCCAGCACCAGGAACTGCTTGGGATAGCCCGCGCGCGACAGCGGCCACAGCCGGGTGCCGCTGCCTCCGGCCATGATGACGGGTTGAACGGCGACTGGCGAAGAAGCTGAAATAGAGTGGCTCATGAGATGCCCGTGTCCCTGATGGTGAGTAGATGTCTGAATTGTGCAGACCGTCCAAGGCGATTTCCGGTCCGGATCGACCCAAGGTCCTCCCAGCCGTGCAAAGTTGGTGCCATATTCAGCAGACGCCAAGAATGACCGTGCAGCCCGGCCGTGCGCGCTCGTGACGCGAGAAACGCACATCGGACTTGACAAACCGAAGCACCCTTGTGGTCATTTCACGCCAGAACGACACCCACCGGCAGCATCCGCAGGATAATCACGCCCGTGATGACCCCCCAACTTGACACCGCGCCCGATCTGGTCGCCCCCGCCCGCTTCGACACCCTGCCCCTGGACGCCAAGCTCCAGCGTGCCATCGGTGACGCCGGTTACGAGACGATGACCCCCATCCAGGCCAAGGCCATCCCGATCGTGCTGGAAGGCCGCGACGTGATGGGCGCCGCACAGACCGGCACCGGCAAGACGGCGGCGTTCTCGCTGCCGCTGCTGCAGAAGATGCTCAAGCACGAGAACCCGAGCGCTTCGCCCGCGCGGCATCCGGTGCGCGCACTGGTGCTGGCCCCCACGCGCGAACTGGCCGACCAGGTCGCCGTGAACGTCAAGACCTATGCGAAGCACAGCAACCTGCGCGTGGCCTGTGTCTTCGGTGGCATCGACATCGCGCCGCAGACCGCCGAACTCAAGCGCGGCGTCGAGGTGCTGATCGCCACGCCGGGCCGCCTGCTCGACCACATCCAGCTCAAGAACTGCCAGCTCAACCAGGTCGAATACGTCGTGCTCGACGAGGCGGACCGGATGCTCGACATCGGCTTCCTGCCCGACCTGCAGCGCATCCTGAGCTACTTGCCCAAGACGCGCCAGACGCTGCTGTTCTCCGCCACGTTCTCGCCCGAGATCAAGAAGCTGGCGCAGAGCTACCTGCAGGATCCTGTGCTGGTCGAGGTGGCCCGCCCGAACGCGACCGCCACCAATGTCGAGCAGCGCTTCTACAGCGTCGCCGACGAGGACAAGCGCCGCCTGATCGCGCAGATCCTGCGCCAGCGCGAGATCCGACAGGCCATCATCTTCGTCAACTCCAAGCTCGGCGCCGCCCGTCTGGCCAAGACTTTCGAGCGCGACGGCCTGCGCACCGCCGCGCTGCACGGCGACAAGTCGCAGGACGAGCGCCTGAAGTCGCTGGCGGCGTTCAAGGCGGGTGAAGTCGATCTGCTGGTCGCCACCGACGTGGCCGCCCGCGGTCTGGACATCGCCGACCTGCCCGCCGTCTTCAACTACGACGTGCCGTTCAACGCCGAAGACTACATCCACCGCATCGGTCGCACCGGGCGCGCGGGCGCCTCTGGCATTGCCATCACGCTGGCCACCCGTGACGACACGCGGCTGGTCAGCGACATCGAGAAGCTGATCAACAAGAAGATCGATCTCGAAGTGGCGGAGCTGGAAGACGACCGCCGTCCGCGCCGCCGTCGTGAATTCGAGGATGCGCCGCCGGAGGCCCGCGAACCACGCCCGGTGTCGCCCCCCCTGGCCGCACCCATGCCGGCGCCGCGCCCGGTGCGCAACAGCCGCGCGCAGGATCCGTTCTTCGACCGCCCCTACGAGCCCGACCCCAAGGCCGCCCCCGTCTGGGAAGACGCCTCGTCACCGCCCACGGCACAGCCGAGCGGCGCCGCGCCAGCGGTCTCCGGTCTGGTCAAGCCCAAGCGCCGCATTGCCACCCTGTTGGGTGGCAAGACGCCGACCTGAGCCTGAGCCTGCGCGCCGACGGTCAAGCCAGGAAGGCAAAGACCGCGGGCACATCCGCCGGTAGTGCTGGCGGCGCAGCTCTCCACGTCGCGACCCGCTGCGTCCGCGTGCTGCCCCCGGCCAGGGTCAGCCCGCAGCTGATGCTCAGCCAGGTCTCCGGGTGCAGACTGGCCAGCAACGCCTGCGCCATGGCGGCATTGCGGTAGGGCGTCTCGATCAGCAACTGCGTCTGCTGCCAGCGGCGCGAGTGGGCCTCCAGCTCGCGCAGGCGCTGTGCACGGGCCGCTGCATCGGTCGGCAAGTAACCGACAAACGCGAAACTCTGCCCATTGAGCCCGCTGGCCGCCACCGCCAGGATCAGTGAACTCGGCCCCGACAGCGGCATCACCGTCACGCCCTGCGCATGGGCGACCCGCACCAGTTCCGCCCCAGGATCGGCCACGGCCGGCAAGCCCGCTTCGGACACCAGCCCCACATCGTGTCCCTCCAGCGCAGGGGCGAGCAATCCGGCCCAGTCCGGCGCCGGAGCGCGTGCATCCGGCTTGCCCTTGGGCGGACGGGGCAGTTCGCGGATCGACAGCGTCTGCAGCGGCTGCGCCAGCGGCACCACGGCATCCACCCGCTTGAGCAGCGCCCGCGCGCTGCGGGCGTTTTCGGCCACCCAGTGCGCCAGACCGGCCGCCACCCGGATGGCCCCCAGCGGCAGCACCTCCTGCAAGTCCGGCAGCGGCTTGCCCTCCGCCACGGTCCCCAGATCAAGCGTGTTGGGCATCAGCCAGAGACGCCCCTTCATACTGCGCCCCCATGGCCGGCGTGGACCGCCAGAGTGTCCAGCCCCGCTTGCCGCAGCAGCGCCGACGTGACGATCAGCGGCAGACCGATGAGCGCGGTAGGGTCATCGGACTCGATCGCGTCGAGCAGCGTGATGCCGAGCGCCTCGCACTTGGCACTGCCCGCGCAGTCATAGGGCTGCTCCAGCCGCAGGTAGGTCTCGATCTCCACATCGCTCAGCGCCCGCAAGCGCACGGTCACCGGAACGCGCCGCACCGCCTCGAACGCCGTGTCGTGCCGCAGCACCGCCACCGCCGTGTGGAACACCACCGTGCGGCCCCGCATCGCCCGCAGCTGTGCCACGGCGCCGGCATGGTCGCCGGGCTTGCCGATGGGCTGGCCATCCAGCTCGGCCACCTGGTCGGAGCCGATCACGACGGCATGCGGGCGCAGTGTCGCCACGGCCCGTGCCTTGGCCAGCGCGAGACGCTCGCTCAGCGCCGCAGGGGACTCTCCCGGCAGCGGGGTTTCATCGACCTCGGGCGCCAGCACGTCGAATGGCAAGCGCAGTCGCGCCAGCAGCTCGCGCCGGTAGACCGAGGTGGAAGCCAGCACCAGGGCCGGCACAGGGGAATGGAAAGGCAGCATCCCGACATTGTTCCACCAGCACACCCCCGTACACTGCACGCCATGAAAGCGCGTGAATTCCATCCCCGCCGCCTCGACGTGCGGCCCTTCGCCGAAGCGGGCGAACCCACCGACGGCCATGCACCGCTCGGAGACTTCGAACGCCTGCTCGCGTTGCGGCACACGGAGGTCACCCTCGACAAGGCGGCCCCCGTGCGCTGGTCCGCACGGGGCGAACTGCGCAGCCGCAGCGGCGCATCGCCCGAGGTGTGGCTGCACCTGACAGGCGCAACCGCCCTGTCGCAGCAATGCCAGCGTTGCCTGGACACGGTCGAGACCCCCCTCGCGTTCGAGCGCTCGTTCCTGTTCGTCGACAACGAGCGCCAGGCCGCCGAACTCGATGCGGAGTCCGAGGACGACGTGCTGGTCATCAGCCGCCAGTTCGACCTGCTGGAGCTGGTCGAGGACGAACTGCTGCTCGCCGCACCGATCGTGCCGAGGCACGAGGTCTGTCCGACACCCGTGGTGCTCTCGGTCGGCGACTGGTCCGACGATCCTGCGGGAGAGACCTCAGAGGACTCCGCGCCAGCCCCCGCCAACGACAAGCCGAACCCGTTCGCGGTGCTGGCCTCGCTGCGCAAGACCCCGGCGAAAGACTGACCTGTCGGCGTGAATGCAACAGCGTCACGCCGATGCGTCCGGTGCGTCTTTGGAACGATGCCCAGGGTAGTGCTACAATCGAAAGCTTTTCCAATCGGAAAACCCAGGATCCCAGGAGTAAGCCATGGCTGTCCAGCAAAACAAGAAGTCGCCTTCCAAGCGCGGTATGCACCGCTCGCACAACGCCCTGAACACCCCGGGCACCGCGATCGAGTCCACCACCGGTGAGGTGCATCTGCGCCACCACATCAGCCCGACCGGTTTCTACCGTGGTCGCAAGGTATTCAAGACCAAGGCCGACGCCTGAGTCATCCCAGCCTCAGGGCCCCGCGATCGCCTGCGGGTATTGACACCGAGTCTGACCAGTCTTGAACGCCATTACCCCTCTTTCGCGCCCGGTTCGGTTGTCGGTGGATTGCATGGGTGGAGATCACGGTCCATCCGTGACGCTTCCCGCCTGCCGCTCCTTCCTCGATCAGCACCCTCTGGCTGAGCTGATTCTCGTCGGCAAGGCTGAGGCACTCGTGCCCGCAGCCGGCTGGGAACGTTGCCGCCTGGTCGAAGCGACTGAAGTGGTCGAGATGGACGATCCCGTCGAGGTTGCGCTCCGCAAGAAGCGCGACTCCTCGATGCGGGTGGCCATCCAGCAGGTCAAGCGCAATGCCGAAGGTGCTTCGGAGGCGGACGCCTGCGTGTCCGCCGGCAACACCGGCGCACTGATGGCGGTCGCCCGCTATCTGCTGAAGACACTCGAAGGCATCGACCGGCCCGCTATCGCGAGCGTGATGCCCAACCAGCATGGCCATTACACGACCATGCTCGATCTGGGCGCCAACGTCGATTGCAGTGCGGAGCACCTGCTGCAGTTCGCGGTGATGGGCAGTGCGCTGGTGTCGGCGGTCGATGGCAAGGAGCAGCCCACGGTCGGCCTGCTGAACATCGGCGAGGAAGTCATCAAGGGCAGCGAGACGATCAAGCGCGCAGGCGAGCTGCTGCGCGCGGCTTCGCTCGCCGGTCACCTGAACTTCCACGGCAACGTCGAAGGCAACGACATCTTCAAGGGCACCACCGATCTCGTGGTGTGCGACGGATTTGTCGGCAATGTGGCACTGAAGACCGCCGAAGGTCTGGCCGGCATGATCACCAGCTTCCTGAAGCAGGAGTTCTCCCGCACGCCGCTGACGAAGTTGGTCGCGATGCTCGCCATGCCCACGCTCAAGCGCTTTTCGCGCCGCCTCGACCACCGTCGATTCAACGGCGCCGCCCTGCTCGGCCTGCGCGGTCTCGTGTTCAAGAGCCACGGTTCGGCCGATGCGCTGGCCTTCGAGAACGCGCTGAACCGGGCGTATGATGCCGCCCGGAATCGACTGCTGGACCGCGTGCACGACCGGATCCTCGAGACGCTGCAGGCCCTCCCAGGTGCGGGCCAGACCGCCGCTCAACCCGAGGCGCCAGCGGCACGCCACGCCGCATGACCACCACCACACCCCGTTTCTCGCGCATCGCAGGCACCGGCAGCGCACTGCCCCCGCGTCGCCTGACCAATGCCGACCTCGTCGCCGAACTGGCCACGCAGGGCATCGAGTCCTCGGACGACTGGATCGTCGAGCGCACCGGTATCCGCGCCCGGCACTTTGTCGGCGCGGACCAGAATGCCAGCGATCTGGCCGTCGAGGCAGGACGCCACGCCATCGAGGCCGCCGGCCTGACCGGTGCCGACATCGGCCTGATCATCGTCGCGACCTCGACGCCGGACATGGTGTTCCCGTCCACCGCGACCATCGTGCAGCGCAAGCTCGGCATCGTGCACGGCTGCCCTGCCTTCGACGTGCAGGCCGTGTGCTCGGGTTTTGTCTATGCGCTGACCATCGCCGACGCGATGATCCGCACCGGCACCGCCCGCCACGCACTGGTGATCGGCGCCGAGGTGTTCTCGCGCATCCTCGATTTCAAGGACCGCACGACCTGCGTGCTGTTCGGTGACGGCGCCGGCGCCGTGGTGCTGTCGGGCAGCGACACGCCGGGCATCCTCGCCACCGATCTGAACGCCGACGGGCGCCACCTGGACATCCTGTGTGTGCCGGGCACCGTCTCGGGCGGGCAGATCCTGGGCGATCCGCTGCTCAAGATGGACGGGCAGGCCGTGTTCAAGCTGGCGGTCGGCGTGCTGGAGAAGACCGCCCGCGCCAGCCTCGCCAAGGCCGACCGCCAAGACAGCGACATCGACTGGCTGATCCCGCACCAGGCCAACATCCGCATCATGCAGAGCACGGCCAGGAAGCTGAAGCTGCCGCTGGAGAAGGTGATCATCACCGTCGACCAGCACGGCAACACATCGGCCGCCTCGATTCCGCTGGCGCTGGACACCGGCGTGCGCAGCGGCCGCATCCAGCGCGGCCAGACGCTGCTGCTCGAAGGGGTCGGCGGCGGATTCACCTGGGGTTCGGTGCTGGTGGACTACTGAGCACCCAACGTCCCCTCATCGCCTCCCCGCCCCTTCCCTTTCACTCCTCTCTTCACGGATCTCGCACCATGACCACGTTCGCCTTCGTGTTTCCCGGCCAGGGGTCTCAGTCGGTGGGCATGCTCTCGGACTGGGGTGATCACCCCGCCGTGCGCGCCACCCTCGAAGAAGCCAGCGCTGCCCTTGGCGAAGACGTCGCCCGTCTGATCGCCGAAGGCCCCAAGGAAGCGCTGGACCTGACCACCAACACCCAGCCCGTGATGCTGACCGCCGGCATCGCCAGCTACCGCGCCTGGCTGGCCGAAGGCGGCGCTGCGCCGGCCATGGTCGCCGGCCACTCGCTGGGCGAATACACCGCGCTGGTCGCCGCCGGCAGCCTGACGCTGGCCGACGCGCTGCCGCTGGTGCGCCTGCGCGCCCAGGCGATGCAGGACGCCGTGCCGGTCGGCACCGGCGGCATGGCCGCGATCCTCGGGCTCGATCCAGCTGCTGTGCGCGAAGGCTGCGCCAAGGCGGCGGCCGAATCCGGCGAGGTGGTCGAGGCCGTGAACTTCAACGATCCGAAGCAGACCGTGATCGCCGGCAGCAAGGCCGGCGTCGAACACGGCTGCGTCGTGCTGAAGGCGATGGGCGCCAAGCGCGCGCTGTCGCTGCCGGTGTCGGCTCCCTTCCACTCCAGCCTGATGAAGCCCGCAGCCGAGCGCCTGCGCGAGCGGCTGGTGTCGATCGACCTGCGGACGCCGCTGATCCCGGTGCTGAACAACGTCGACGTGGCGGTGCAGACCGAGCCGGACGCGATCCGCGACGCGCTCTACCGCCAGGCCTTCGGCGCCGTGCGCTGGGTCGAACTCGTGACCGAACTCAAGGCCCGCGGCATGAGCCATGTGATCGAATGCGGCCCGGGCAAGGTCCTGTCCGGCATGGTCAAGCGCATCGACGCCGACCTCGTCACCACCCCCTTCTACGACCCGGCCACGCTGGCCGCTGCCAAGGCGCTGCTCGCATGAATGCTCCCGCTCAACAGATCGCCCTCGTCACCGGCGCCAGCCGTGGCATCGGCCGCGCCATCGCGCTGACGCTCGCGCAGCGTGGCTTCAAGGTCATCGGCACCGCCACCAGCGACAGCGGCTCGGCCGCCATCGGCGAGGCGCTGGCCCCGTTCGGCGGCCTGGGCATGACGCTGAACGTGACCGACGCCGCGGCGCTCGACGCGGCCATCGACGGCATCGTCAAGACCCACGGCGGCCTGCACGTGCTGGTCAACAACGCCGGCATCACCCGCGACACGCTGGCCATGCGCCTGAAGGACGACGACTGGGACGCGGTGATCGACACCAACCTCAAGTCCGTCTTCCGCGCCTGCCGCGCCGCGATCAAGCCGATGATGAAGCAGCGCTTCGGCCGCATCGTCAACATCACCTCGGTGGTCGGTGCCTCGGGCAATCCGGGACAGGCCAACTACTGCGCCTCCAAGGCGGGTGTGGCGGGAATGACCCGCTCGCTGGCCCGCGAACTCGGCAGCCGCAACATCACGGTCAACTGCGTCGCCCCGGGCTTCATTGCCACCGACATGACCGAGGCGCTGCCCGAGGCGCAGAAAGTCGCACTGACTGCACAGATCCCGCTGGGCCGCCTGGGCTCGCCCGAGGACATCGCCGAAGCGGTGGCCTTCCTGGCATCGCCGGCCGCCGGCTATATCACTGGAACCGAACTGCACGTCAACGGCGGCATGTTCATGAACTGATGACCCCGTCTGGCGGGTCCGACTTCTGCCCTGCGCGGACCCCTCAGGCAGCTTCCGAGTGACTTGTTGCTCGGAACCCTTAGAATCGCAGGCTGTTTTGTACCAACCCTCTCGGAGGAGAGAAATGAGCGACATCGAAGCACGCGTCAAGAAGATCATCGCCGAACAACTCGGTGTGGCCGAAGAAGAAGTCCTGTCTGAAAAGTCCTTCGTGGCCGATCTGGGTGCCGACTCGCTGGACACGGTCGAACTCGTGATGGCGCTGGAAGACGAATTCGGCATCGAGATCCCCGATGAAGAAGCCGAGAAGATCACCACCGTCAAGGCGGCGATCGAGTACGCCACGGCCCACGCCAAGCCCTGATCCGCTGATCTCCTGATCGGCTGGACTTCCCTTTCGCCACTTTCGCAGCACGCAATCGCATGACCCGTCGCCGTATCGTCGTGACCGGTCTGGGCCTCGTCACCCCGGTGGGCAACACCGTGGACGAGTCCTGGGCCAACCTCGTGGCCGGACAATCCGGTATCGACCACGTCACCCGTTTCGATGCATCGAACATGTCGGTGCGTTTCGCGGGCGAGGTCAAGGGTTTCCGCATCGAGGATTACATCCCCGCCAAGGAAGCCCGCCACATGGATACCTTCATCCATTTCGGCATTGCGGCGTCGCTGCAGGCGATCAGGGATTCCGGGCTGCCCACGGGCGATGCGCTGAGCGATGAACTCGCCGAACGCATCGGCGTGATGGTCGGCTCGGGCATCGGCGGCTTGCCGCTGATCGAGGCGACGAACGACGAGTACCGCGCCCGCGGTGCGCGCCGCATCTCGCCCTTCTTCGTGCCGGCCTCGATCATCAACATGATTTCTGGCCACGTCTCGATCCTGAGCGGTTTCAAGGGACCGAATCTGGCCATCGTGACGGCCTGCACCACCGGCCTGCACAGCATCGGCATGGCCGCCCGCATGATCGAATCCGGCGATGCGGACGTGATGGTCGCAGGCGGTGCCGAATCGACCGTCTCGCCGCTGGGCATGGGCGGTTTTGCGTCGGCCAAGGCCCTGTCCACCCGCAACGACGATCCCAAGACCGCCTCGCGCCCCTGGGACAAGGACCGTGACGGCTTCGTGCTCGGCGAAGGCGCGGGCGTGATGGTCGTCGAGGAATACGAACACGCGAAAAAGCGTGGCGCCAAGATCTACGCTGAAATCTCCGGTTTCGGCATGACTGGCGACGCGTACCACATGACCGCCCCGAACGTGGACGGTCCGAAGCGCTCGATGCAGCTGGCCCTGCGCAACGCTGGCATCAACGCCGACGCGGTGCAGTACGTCAACGCGCACGGCACCTCGACCCCGCTGGGCGACGCCAACGAGACCAACGCGATCAAGCTCGCCTTCGGCGACCACGCGAAACAGCTCGTCGTGAACTCCACCAAGTCGATGACCGGTCACCTGCTGGGTGGCGCCGGGGGCATCGAGTCGGTGTTCACGACGCTGGCGCTGCACCACCAGATCTCGCCGCCGACGATCAACCTCTTCAACCAGGATCCCGCGTGCGATCTCGACTACTGCGCCAACACGGCGCGCGAGATGCGCATCGACGTGGCCGTCAAGAACAACTTCGGTTTTGGCGGCACCAACGGCACCCTGGTGTTCCGGCGCGTCTGAGTACATCCACCACGGCACCGGGGGTCGGCGATGCACCACGCGCCCGCCCTCGCACTGACCCTGCCACCCGAGCGGCTGTGGCTGCGCGGCGTCCGGGCACTCGGTGTGTCCGCCCTGCTGGGCGCGTCGGGCTGGCTGGCCTGGCACACCGTCCAGACCGGTGCCCCGACCCGCGCCATGCTGTGGCTGGTGACGCTGTCCAGCCTGCCTGCCCTCTGGCTCTTGCACCGCTCGGCCAATCCGGTCGGCTGCGCCTTGACCTGGCACCCGGACGACGCCCAGTGGCGCCTGGAGCGCACTCCGTCGAACGGCCAGGCCGGTCGACCGCAGGCGGGCCGGATCGACTGCATCGCCGACGGCACGCACTGGATGCTGCTGCGCCACAGCGGCCGCGGCATCCCCTCGACCTGGCTGTGCGTGTCGCGCCGCGACCATCCCGCGCGCTGGCACGCCCTGCGCTGCGCCGTGTTCAGCCCCGGTGCGCGCCCCGAACCGGCGCCAGCGTCCGATGAGTGACGACGTCGATCAGGCGCTTGTCGAGCGCATCAAGCGCGGCGATGTGCAGGCCTTCGAGATGCTGGTGGTCAAGTACCAGCGCCGCATCGAACGCCTGATCGGGCGCTTCGTGCGCGACGTCGATCTGGTGCCGGACCTCGCGCAGGAAACCTTCATCCGCGCCTACCGGGCCATTCCGCAGTTCCGGGGCGAAAGCGCCTTCTACACCTGGCTCTACCGCATCGCCGTCAACACCGCCAAGAAGGCGCTGTCGGACATGAAGCGTGATCCGGTGATGACGGAAAGCGCGCTGGCCTCGTCTTCGGATGAAGACGATGAAACTAACCGTCCCCGACACGAACTAAGCCATGACGAGACACCCGAGGCGCTGATGGCCAGCCGCGAAATCGCGAGCACGGTCAACAACGCCATCGAGGCCTTGCCGGACGATCTGCGTCAAGCAATTCTTCTGCGCGAAGTCGAAGGTCTCTCGTATGAAGAGATTGCCTTGGCCATGGCGTGTCCGATCGGCACGGTTCGCTCGCGGATCTTCCGCGCCCGCGAAGCGATTGCCGTGAAGTTGCGTCCCTTGCTGGATACGAAACAGGGTCAGCGCTGGTGATGCGCAGCCTTGCCTGGAGTGCCTGATGACCGAACCCGATCTGCCCGAGGACCGGACCCGTGCCCGGGAACAACTGTCGTCGCTGATGGATGGCGATGCTGCAAGCGACATGGTCGCGCAGGCCTGTCGCCATTGGCGCCAGGACGCGGACACCCGTGCCCAGTGGCACGCCTACCACCTGATCGGTGACGTGCTGCGCTCGGACGACCTGTCGCAGCGCAGCGCCGGCGATGCCGAGTTTCTGCGTGGCGTGCGCGAACGCCTGGCGCAGGAGCCGATCGTGCTGGCCCCGACGCCCGTGCAGGCACCTGCCGAAGCAGTCGGTGGCACCGTCGCCGCGTTGGTCGCACAGGCGGGCGGCAGTCGCCGATCGCGCTTCCATCTGCGCCGCTGGGTGGCGCCGGTCGGCATGGCGGCGGGTGTGGCGCTGGTCGCCGGTGCCGTGCTGGTGACACGTCCCGGCAACGGGCTGGCCGACCTGACGATGGCCTCGGTGACACGCGTCGAGCCGACCCAGGTTCCTTTCGATCCGAAAGCACCGATGACGGACACCGAACTCGTGCGCTACCTCGACGCCCACCAGCAGTTCCCCGGCACACCCGCCCTCGGCCCGGCCCCGGGCTTCCTGCGCAGCGCCACCTACGAGCCGACGCCGTCGCGATGAGTGCACCCTCGGTCGCACGGCACCGCATCCGCTGGAAGGCCACGGTCGCGCTGGCGGGCGCCATGGTCGGCTCGGCGTCGGTGGCCTGGGCGGTCAGTCCGTCACCGGACATCGTCGCCGTCGTGAAGCGCATCCAGGATGCCGCCCAGCGGCGCAATTTCGTGGGCACCTACGTGGTCAGCCACGGCGGGCACATGACCAGCTCGCGCATCACCCACTTTTGCGACGGCCGCGACCAGATCGAGCGCATCGAGGCCCTCGACGGCCAGATGCGGCAGGTCTACCGCCACAACGACACGGTGCACGTGCTCTGGCCGGGCACCCGCACCGCGCTCATCGAGCAACGCGAACTCGTCGGCCGCTTCCCTGCCCCGCTGCAGCCGGGCGACGGCACGCAGCTCGACCAGTACGAACTGCAGACCGGCGGCAACGAACGGGTCGCCGGCCACGACGCACAGGTCGTGCTCTTCAAGCCCCGTGACACCCTGCGGTATCCGCGGCGGCTGTGGCTGGAGCGGCGCACCGGCCTGCTGCTGCGCTCCGACCTGCTCAACGAGCGCGGAGAGGTCCTGGAATCGGCCTCCTTCTCCGAGTTGCAGATCAACGTCCGGCTCTCCGGCCAGACCCTGCTGCAGGAGATGAACCGGCTCGACGGCTACAAGGTGAGCAAGCCGGTCTACCAGTCCACCAGCCTGGACAGCGAGGGCTGGACCATGCGCCCGCCGGTGGCCGGCTTCGAGACCCTGCAGGTCGTCCGGCGACCAATGGCGCCCTGGATCGCTCGCACGGCGGCCTCTGGCGTGTCGGAAACGTCCGGCGCGGCGGACAACGCCACGGTGCTCCAGGCGGTCTACAGCGATGGACTGACGCACGTCTCGGTCTTCATCGAACCGTTTGTGGCCACCTTGCACAAGCGGGAAATACCCGCAACTGTCGGCAGCACCAGCGCACTCAGCCACCGGCAGGGCGACTGGTGGATCACGGCGGTCGGCGCCGTGCCGGTCGCCGCGCTGCAGCAGTTCATCGGCAGCCTCGAGCGGCGCAAGCCCTGACACCACACGCCGATGACGCTCCGTTTCATACTGTCTTCAATCTGACTGCACTGGAACATTCGATGCCCGAGTTCAATGTTCGACACACTTCACGGCGCTGGCTGGTCGCCGGTGCGGCCGTGCTCACCTCCGCGGGTCTGGTCGCCACCCTGGTGAACCACCACGACGCGACGGCGCAGCCCTCGCTGGCCGCGACGACCTCCGCCGCGCAGGCAGCCACCAGCGCGCCCCTGGTGCGCGGTTTGCCCGACTTCGCCGACCTCGTCGAGCAGGTCGGTCCGGCCGTGGTCAACATCCGCACCTCGGCCAAGGTCGCCACCAGCATGGCGCAGGGACCACAGGGTGGTGGCGGCGTCCCCGACGCGGAGATGCAGGAATTCTTCCGCCGCTTCTTCGGCGTCCCGATTCCGCGCCAGCAGGACCCGCGGCGCGGCCAGCCGCAGCCCCAGCAGCCCCAGCCCGATGACGGGGAAGGCGACGGCAGTGGCCGCGCGCCCCGTGGCGTCGGTTCGGGGTTCATCGTCGGGGCCGACGGCTTCGTGATGACCAATGCCCACGTCGTCGACGGCGCGGACGAGGTCATCGTGCGCCTGACCGACAAGCGCGAGTTCAAGGCCAAGGTGGTCGGCGCCGACAAGCGGACCGACGTCGCCATGCTCAAGATCGAGGCCACCGGCCTGCCCACCGTGCGCTTCGGCGACGTCGGCAAGCTGCGTGTCGGCGAATGGGTGATCGCCATCGGCTCGCCCTTCGACCTCGACAACACGGTGACCGCCGGCATCGTCAGCGCCAAGGCGCGCGACACCGGCGACCTGCTGCCCTTCATCCAGACCGACGTGGCGATCAACCCCGGCAATTCCGGCGGCCCGCTGATCAACATGCGCGGCGAGGTGGTGGGCATCAACTCGCAGATCTACAGCCGCTCGGGCGGCTACATGGGCATCTCGTTCGCGATTCCCATCGACGAGGCCACCCGCATCGCCGAGCAGCTCAAGAACGGCGGCCGGGTCGTGCGCGGCCGCATCGGCGTGCAGATCGGCGAGGTCACCAAGGACGTGGCCGAGTCGCTCGGCCTGCCCAAGGCGGCGGGCGCGCTGGTGCGCTCGGTCGAGCCGGGCGGCCCGGCGGAGAAGGCGGGCCTGGAAGCCGGCGACATCGTGACCCGCTTCGACGGCCAGCCGGTGGACAAATGGAGCGATCTGCCCCGGCTGGTCGGCAACACCAAGCCGGGCACGAAGAGCACGCTGCAGGTGCTGCGCCGTGGTGCCACGCGCGACCTCGGCGTCACCGTGGCCGAGCTGGAACCGGAAGCCCGTCCGGTCGCCCAGCGCGGCGGCAAGGCCGACCCGAAGGCCCCGCCCGCCAGCACGCAGGTGGCCTCGCTCGGCCTGACGCTCGTCGACCTCACCGCCGAGCAGCGCAAGGAACTCAAGCTCAAGGGCGGCGTGCTGATCTCTGCAGCGGACGGCCCCGCCGCCCGCGCCGGGGTGCAGGAGGGCGATCTGATCCTGGCCGTGGCCAACAGCGAAGTGACGGACGCCCGCCAGTTCGAGGCGCTGGTGGCCAAGCTCGACAAGGCGCGCCCGGTCAACCTGCTGCTGCGCCGCGGCGAGTGGGCGCAGTACGTGGTGATCCGTCCCGGCCGCTGAACGCGCTCCCGCGCTGCTGCACGGGGCTGCAACAGGCCCTGGCGGCAGCGCGCTACAATCGCCCGCCAACACTGCGACCCGGTTCACCGGCGTACACGCGTGTTGGAAGGCGCGTCAACGCTAGGACGTGCCTTTTTTTTGTCGCCGCGCGCATGCCCCCAGGCCCATGGACCACATCAGAAACTTCTCCATCATCGCCCACATCGACCACGGCAAGAGCACGCTGGCCGACCGGATCATTCAGCGCTGCGGAGGCCTGAGCGACCGCGAGATGGAAGCACAGGTGCTCGACTCGATGGACATCGAGCGCGAGCGCGGCATCACGATCAAGGCCCAGACTGCCGCGCTGCAGTACAAGGCCCAGAACGGCCAGGTCTACAACCTCAACCTGATCGACACCCCCGGACACGTGGACTTCTCGTATGAAGTCAGCCGCTCGCTGTCCGCCTGCGAAGGCGCGCTGCTGGTGGTGGATGCCAGCCAGGGCGTGGAGGCGCAGACGGTGGCGAACTGCTACACCGCGCTCGATCTGGGCGTGCTGGTGGTGCCGGTGCTGAACAAGATGGACCTGGCGAGCGCCGACCCGGACAACGCCAAGTCGGAGATCGAGGACGTCATCGGCATCGACGCCACCGACGCCATCCCCTGCTCGGCCAAGACCGGCATGGGCATCGACGAGATCCTCGAAGCCGTCATCACGCGCATGCCGCCGCCCAAGGGCAACCCGGACGGCCCGCCGCGCGCCATGATCGTCGACTCCTGGTTCGACAACTACGTCGGCGTGGTGATGCTGGTGCGCGTGGTGGATGGCATGCTCCGCAAGGGCGAGCGCATCCGCATGATGGCGAGCAATGCGCTCTACCCCATCGAGCACCTCGGCGTGTTCACACCGAAGTCCGAGAACCGCGAGTTCCTGAAGGCCGGCGAGGTGGGCTTCATCATCGCCGGCATCAAGGAGCTGCAGGCGGCCAAGGTCGGCGACACCATCACGCTGGAAAAGAAGCTCCCGAACAACGCTGGTCCGGCCACCGAAGCCCTGCCCGGCTTCAAGGAAATCCAGCCGCAGGTCTTCGCCGGTCTCTACCCGACCGAGGCCAGCGAGTACGACCAGCTGCGCGACGCGCTGGAAAAGCTCAAGCTCAACGACTCCTCGCTGCGCTACGAGCCGGAAGTCTCGCAGGCGCTGGGCTTCGGCTTCCGCTGCGGCTTCCTGGGCCTGCTGCACATGGAAATCGTGCAGGAGCGGCTGGAGCGCGAGTTCGACCAGGACCTGATCACCACCGCGCCGAGCGTGGTGTACGAGGTCGAGCTGAACGGCGGCGAGGTCATCCAGGTCGAGAACCCGTCCAAGATGCCGGACCTGGGCCGCATCAAGGAAATCCGCGAGCCGATCGTCACCGTGCACCTGTACATGCCGCAGGACTATGTCGGCGCGGTGATGACGCTGGCGAACCTGAAGCGCGGCGTGCAGCTCAACATGGCCTACCACGGCCGCCAGGTCATGCTGACCTACGAGATGCCGCTGGCCGAGATCGTGCTCGATTTCTTCGACAAGCTGAAATCCGTCTCGCGCGGCTATGCGTCGATGGACTACGAGTTCAAGGAGTACCGCGCCTCGGACGTGGTCAAGGTCGATCTGCTGATCAACGGCGACCGGGTCGATGCCCTGTCGATCATCGTCCACCGCGCGCAGAGCCTGTACCGCGGCCGGGCCGTGGCCTCGAAGATGCGCGAGCAGATTCCCCGCCAGATGTACGACGTGGTGATCCAGGCCGCCATCGGCGCCAACATCATCTCGCGCGAGAACATCAAGGCCTTGCGCAAGAACGTGCTGGCAAAATGCTACGGCGGCGACATCAGCCGCAAGCGCAAGCTGCTCGAAAAGCAGAAGGCCGGCAAGAAGCGCATGAAGCAGATCGGCTCGGTCGAAGTGCCGCAGGAAGCGTTCCTGGCCATCCTGCGCGTCGAAGACTGAGCACCCGCTCACCCACCCAACCGGACGATCGATGGGACCCCTCACCGGCATTCTCTACGCCTGCCTGGCCATATTTGGCACCGGCTGGTACCTCGGCAAGTGGAGCGGTAACTTCTCGCTGCTGCTGTTCATCCTCACCGTCGTCACCGCCGCCTACTGGCTGGCCGAACGCTTCGTGTTCCTGCCGCGCCGCTTGGCCGCTGCCGCGACGCTGACCCACCAGGACGGCGAGCGCCGGGCCGAACTGGCCCGCCTGGGCATCGACAAGGTGGACATGGACGTCGAATCCGCCCGCCAGCGCCTGCTCGCCCAACCCTGGTGGCTGGACTGGACCGCCGGACTCTTCCCGGTGATCCTGATGGTGTTCCTGCTGCGCTCCTTCCTGTTCGAGCCCTTCAAGATCCCGTCCGGCTCCATGATCCCGACGATGGAAATCGGCGATCTGATCCTGGTGAACAAGTTCCACTACGGCATCCGCATCCCGGTGATCAACAAGAAGGTCGTCCCGCTGAACGACCCCCAACGGGGCGACGTGATGGTCTTCCGCTATCCGGTGGACCCGGGCATCGACTTCATCAAGCGCGTGGTCGGCGTGCCTGGTGACGAGATCGCCTACATCAACCAGAAGCTCTACGTGAACGGCACGCTGGCCCCGCTGCAGCAACTCGACGACTACTACGACGAGGACCGCCGCACCTACTCGCGCCAGTTCCGCGAAGACCTCGGCAACGGCGTGACCCACCGCCTGCTGGTCGACCCGCAGCAGCCGTCAAGCTACGGCATGCGCGCCCGGCAGTTCCCCGGCTATGAAAACTGTCGTTACACCGCCGAAGGGGTCACCTGCAAGGTTCCTGCAGGACACTACTTCATGATGGGCGACAACCGCGACAACTCCGAGGATTCGCGCTTCTGGGGCTTCGTGCCGGACGAGAACATCGTGGGCCGGGCCTTCTTCGTGTGGATGAACTTCGGCAGTCTCAAGCGCATCGGCCCCTTCCATTGACCCCGGCATGACGCACGGACGGTCGGCCTGCAGCGACCGCCGTCGAGGAGTTCTTCGATGACCTTTCGTCCCCGTGCGACCCCCGTGTCGATCCGCCCGACGGGCCAGCGTGGCGTCACGCTGATCGGTCTCGTCTTCTGGGCCGTGCTGATCTCGATGACGGCCCTGGTCGCGATGCGGGTGTTGCCGACGGTCAATGAATTTGCCACCATCAAGCGTGCCGTGACCAAGGTCGCGGTCGAAGGTGGCAGCACCGTGCCGGAGATCCGGGCCGCCTTCGACCGGATCAAGGACATCGAGTATTCGATACAGTCGATCACCGGCAAGGATCTCGACGTCACGAAGGACAATGACCGTGTGGTCGTGAGCTTTGCCTACGACAAGGAAATCGAACTGTTCGGACCCGTCTCGCTGCTGATCAAGTACCGCGGCCGGTCCCAGTGAACCGCCTGTGTGCCCCGTGATCCCGAAGGTCCCCCTTGAATCCGTCTCCTCTTGAATCCCTGTCGCAGCGACTGGGCTACACCTTCCGCCAGCGCGAGTTGCTCACCTGCGCGCTGACGCACCGCAGCTTCGGCACGGACCACAACGAACGGCTCGAATTCCTCGGCGACTCGGTGCTGAACATGGCCGTCTCCGACCTGCTGTTCGAGCAGTACGACGAGTCCCCCGAAGGCGACCTGACCCGCATCCGCGCCCACCTGGTGCGCCAGGACATGCTGCACCGGATCGCGCTCTCGCTCGACCTGCCGGCGGTGCTGCGCCTGTCCGAAGGCGAAGCCCGCGGCGGCGGCGCCCAGCGTCCCTCGATCCTGGCCGATGCGCTCGAAGCGATCATCGGCGCGGTGTTCCGCGATTCGGGCTTCGAAGCCGCCGAGGCGCTGGTGCGCCGGCTGTTCGAGCCGCTGATCTCCGAGACCGCCACCCAGTCCTGGGGCAAGGACGCCAAGACCCAGCTGCAGGAATGGCTGCAGGCGCGCCGCCAGAGCGTCCCCGATTACCGCATCGAAGCCACCCGTGGCCGCGCACACGACCAGACCTTCGTCGTCGTGTGCACCATCGCCGGCTCCGGTGTGCAGGCCCGCGGCGAAGGCCGCTCACGCCGCGCTGCCGAACAGGAAGCCGCGCGCCTAGTCCTCGAACAACTGAGCGCTGCTCCAGAACAATGACCACCTCCTCCAAGCCGCAAGCGGCCACCCTGCCGGACGACCTGCTCGATCCGGTGGACGAATTCGCCGATGAAGACGGTCTGAACGACGCGCTGATCGAACTCGACGACGACGGCCAGCCCATCGTGGACGCCGATGACGAGGACGAAGACGACCTCGGCGAAGACGTCGACGACCTGGCCTACGAAGCGCCGGACCTCGACACGATGCTCAAGGCTGCCGTCGGCTCCAACGACGGCGACCGCCGCTGCGGCCTGATCGCCATCGTCGGCCGGCCGAACGTGGGCAAGTCGACGCTGCTGAACACGCTCATCGGCCAGAAGGTCAGCATCACCTCGCGCAAGGCGCAGACCACCCGCCACCGCATCACCGGCATCTCGACCCAGGCCGACACGCAGTACGTCTTCGTCGACACGCCCGGCTTCCAGACCACCCACACCACCCGCGGCACCGCGGCGCTGAACCGCAATCTGAACAAGACGGTGCAGTCGGTGCTGGGCGACGTGGACGTCGTGCTGTTCGTGGTGGACGCCGGCCGCTTCGGTCCCGCTGACGCCAAGGTGCTGTCGCTGATCCCGCCGGGCAAGCCGACCTTCCTGATCGCCAA
Source organism: uncultured Sphaerotilus sp. (assembly GCF_963924895.1). NCBI lineage: Bacteria > Pseudomonadati > Pseudomonadota > Betaproteobacteria > Burkholderiales > Sphaerotilaceae > Sphaerotilus > uncultured Sphaerotilus sp. The sequence continues at coordinate 5,147 of NZ_CAWURG010000039.1, read as the reverse complement.
CAAGCTCGACCTGATCACGCGCCGCTCGGACCTGCTACCCTGGCTGCAGCAGATGCAGGCCAAGCACGCCTTCACCGAGTTCGTGCCGCTGACCGCCACGAAGAAGGACGACACCCAGCGCCTGCTGGACATCATCCGTCCCTACCTGCCCGAGCAGCCCTGGTACTACGACGCGGACGCACTGACCGACCGCAGCGACAAGTTCCTGGCCGCCGAGCTGATCCGCGAAAAGCTCTTCCGCCTGACGGGGGATGAGCTGCCGTACACCTCCACCGTGCAGATCGACAAGTACGAGGAAGTCGAAGGCGGGCGCCTGAACCGCATCGCCGCGACCATCATCGTCGAGCGCGACGCGCACAAGGGCATGGTCATCGGCGAAGGCGGCGAGCGCCTCAAGCGCATCAGCACCGAAGCCCGCACCGAGCTGGAGCGGCTGACCGGCTGCAAGGTCTTCCTCGAAGTCTGGGTCAAGGTCCGTTCGGGCTGGGCCGACGACGAGAAGCGCCTGAAGAGCTACGGCTACGAGTAAGCCCGAGGCGCCTCGCTGATGGCCACGCGCCGTGCCGCGCCGGCCGCGATGGCGGCCTACGTGCTGCACCACCACGACTGGAGCGAGTCCAGCCTGATCCTGGATCTGTGGACCCGCGAGCACGGCCGCATCGCCGCGGTCGCCAAGGGCGCGAAACGGCCGCACTCGCAGCTGCGCTGCGTGCTGCTGCCCTTCCAGCGGCTGACCATCGTGCTCGGCGGCAAGACCACCCGGCGCGACGCCGACCCCGCCGCCAGCCAGGGCGCCGCGCACGAGGCAGCACCCGATCTCCACCTGCTGCGCAGCGCCGAATGGGCGGGTGGTGGCGCCATGCCGTCCGGCGCGGCGCTGCTGGCGGGCTTCCACCTGAACGAGCTGCTGCTGCGTGGACTCGCCCGCCACGACGCCCACCCGCGCCTGTTCGAAGTCTACGCCGCCACCCTGCCCCGGCTGGCCCCGCACGACGAGGCGCAGACCGCCGCCGCGCTGCGGGCGTTCGAGCTGTGGCTGCTGCGCGAATCGGGTGTGCTCCCCGAACTGGACCGCGTCACGCTGACCCAGGTGCCGGTGCGCACCGACGTGCGCCACGGGCTGCACCCCGACACCGGCGTCCACCCGCTGCCCGATGGCGCGGCCGGCCTGGGCGGCGCGACGCTGCTGGCGCTGCAGTCGGCCATGAACGCCTTCGACCTCGGCGCGCTGCAGCAGACCTGCCTGGGCGCGCTGCCGGAGCTGCGCGCGCAGTTGCGCCACCTGCTGCACTACCATCTCGGCACCTCGATGCTGCGCACCCGCGCGCTGATGGTCGAGGTGCAGAAACTGACTGAGTCCCCATGAACCCCCTCGTCGCCCCCGAATCGTCCTCCCACGGTGGCCGCACCGCGCTGTCGGTCAACCTCAACAAGGTCGCGCTGCTGCGCAACACGCGCCACCTCGGCATCCCGAGCGTGACCCGCGCGGCCGTCTTCGTGCTGGAAGCCGGCGCACAGGGCCTCACGGTCCACCCGCGCCCCGACGAGCGCCACATCCGCGCCGGCGACGTGACCGACCTGGCCGAGCTGCTCAAGGCCTGGCCGCACGTCGACTACAACATCGAAGGCAACCCTTTCCACAACCTGATGGACGTCATCCGCGCCGTGCGCCCGCACCAGGCCACGTTCGTGCCGGACACGGTCGGCCAGTTCACCTCTGACCACGGCTGGACCTTCCCCGACGACGCCGAGCGGCTGCGCCCGCTGATCGAGGAAACGCGGGCACTCGGCGTGCGCGTCAGTCTCTTCATGGACCCGATCCCCGAGATGATGCGCGCGGCCCGCGACCTCGGCGCCGACCGGGTCGAGCTGTACACCGAGGCCTACGCCAGCGCCTGGGGCACACCACGGCAGGCCGAAGTGCTCGACCGCTACGTGCGCGCCGCGGAAGCCGCGCTGTCCGTCGGCCTGGGCATCAACGCCGGCCATGACCTGAACCGCGACAACCTGAGCGACTTCCTGCGCGCCGTGCCAGGGGTGCAGGAGGTGTCGATCGGCCACGCGCTGGTCGCCGACGCGCTCGAACTGGGCTACACCGAGACGGTGCGCGACTACCAGCGCTGCATCCAGCGCGCCTTCGCCCCGCAGCGCTGAGCCGGGACGGACGCCGCGATGGTCTACGGCATCGGCACGGACATCTGCGACATCCGGCGCATCGCCGCGGTGCTCGCACGGCGCGGCGACCGCTTCGCCGAGAAGGTGCTCGGGCCGACCGAGCTGAAGGTGTTCCACTACCGCCGCGCCAAGGTCGAGGCGCGCGGCGTCGCGTATCTGGCTACGCGCTTTTCAGCCAAGGAAGCGTTTTCCAAGGCGATCGGCCTCGGGCTGCACGCACCAATGCAGTGGCGCGACTGCGAGACGCTCAACGAGCCGAGCGGCAAGCCCTTCATCCGCCTGCACGGCGCGCTGGCCGACTGGTTCGCCGCCCGCGACCTGAGCGCGCATGTGAGCCTGACCGACGAGACCGACTACGCGACCAGCTTCGTCGTGGTCGAAACCCGCACCCCCTGACCTCTCCCACGGACCCTGCCCCGCCGATGCACCACGCCCACGCCCCTGTCGTCCTCGATGTCGCCGGTCTCACGCTCAACGACGACGACCGCCGCCGCCTGCAGCACCCGCTGGTCGGCGGCCTGATCCTGTTCAGCCGCAACTGGCAGGACCGCGCGCAGCTCACGCAGCTCGTCGCCGAGATCAAGGCGGTCCGCCCGGACGTGGTGGTCAGCGTGGACCATGAAGGCGGCCGGGTGCAGCGCTTCCGCACCGACGGCTTCACGCACCTGCCCGCGATGCGCACGCTGGGTGAGCGCTGGCTGGACGACGGCCGCCACGGACCGGGCCATGGCGCGATGACCGCCTGCGACATGGCGACGGCGGCGGGCTACATCCTCGCGTCCGAGCTGCGCGCCTGTGGGGTCGATCTGAGCTTCACGCCGGTGCTGGACCTCGACCACGGCCGCAGCGGCGTGATCGGCAGCCGCGCCTTCCACCGCGATCCGCGCGTGGTCGGGACGCTTGCCCGCAGCCTGATGCACGGGCTGCTGCAAGCCGGCATGGCCAACTGCGGCAAGCACTTCCCCGGCCACGGCTGGGCGGAGGCCGACAGCCACGTCGCCGTGCCCAAGGACGAGCGCACGCTCACCGCCATCCTCTCGGACGACGCGCGGCCCTACGAATGGCTCTCGACCAGCCTGACCAGCGTGATGCCGGCGCACGTGATCTATCCGAAGGTGGACAAGCGCCCGGCCGGCTACTCGGCGCGCTGGCTGAACGAGATCCTGCGCGAGCGGCTCGGTTTCACCGGCGTCGTGTTCAGCGACGACCTGAGCATGGAAGGGGCGCGGCGCGTGCCGGGCGTGCAGAACGGCGCGGTGCTGAGCTATGCCGAAGCGGCGGTGCTGGCGCTGGCGGCGGGCTGCGACATGGTGCTGCTGTGCAACCAGTCGCTGGATGGCGGCAAGGCGGTCGATGACCTGCTCGACGGCTTGACCGCGGCATTGGAGCGCGGCGAGTGGCAGACCAGCCCCGACAGCGAGGAACGGCGCCTGGCGCTGTTGCCCCAGACGCCGCCGATCCCGTGGGACGACCTGATGCACCACGCGCCCTACCTGCGGGCGCTGGAGCGGCTGGGGAGCTGATCGCCCCGGCGGCCGCCCCGCGCGGTCGTCAGGCCATCGACTGCTGGGCCGCCAACCGCGCGGCCTGCGCGATCCAGTTCTCGCGGTAGACACGCGAGCCGAAGTTGGGCAGGTGGTTCGCCACCCACGCCAGTTCGGCCGGCGACCAGCTCGCGATCTGCCAGAAGTAGCGCACACCCTGCGCGTGCAGCCAGCGCTCGTTGACCGGGCCGATGCCGTCGATGATCTTCAGGTCATCGGGGCGCTGGTGGTCGATCTCGACCGGCGCGGGCTGCTGCCCGGCACCGGCCTCCAGCACCAGCCGCTCCAGTTCGGCGCTGGTGATCGTCGCCGCGGCCGACACGGCCGGCCGCACGACCACGGGCACCACCGGTGCCGGCGGTGGCACCAGCGCGGCCAGTTCGGCGATGCGGGCCTGCGCCTGCTGCTGCTGGTCGCGCTCGGCCTGCAGGCGGGCGCTCAAGGTGACGAGCTGTTCGTCGTTCTCGGCCAGCGTCAGGCGCAGGGCCTGCAGTTCGGCCTCCAGCTCCTGGGCACGGGACTGCGACTGCGCCAGCTCCTGCTGCAGGGCTTGCTCGCGCAGCTGGGTGGCGGACTGGCCGGCGGCCTGCGCATCCCGCAACTCCTGCGCCTGGCGTTCGGCGGCCTGCCACGCGGCGTCCTGGTCGGCCAGCGTGGCCTGCATCTCGGCGAGCTGGCGGTCGCGCTGCGCCGTCTGATCGACCAATGCAGCCTGCTGGCGTTCCAGCGCGGCCAGCGCCTCCTGGTGCGACTGGCGGCTGTTCAGCGCCGCCGCCGCAGCAGCAGCCGCCGCCAGCACCGCAACTTCCCGCTCCCGGGTCAGCTCGGACTCCAGCTCGGTCACGCGCGCAGCCCGCGCTGCCCCATCGGCTTCCGAGGAAACCACTTCCTGCCGGACCGACGCCAGCTGGGCTTCCAGCGCGGCGATCGTGTCGGCCTGCTGTCGGGCGGCCGCAGCGGCCTGTTCGGCGGCGTCGGCGGCGGCTTGCGCAGCGGCCTGGGCCGAGGCCTCCGCCTGCTGCACGGCAGCGTGTTCCGCGGCGAGTCGTGCCTGCAGATCGCGTTCGGCGGCGGCCGCGGCCTGGCGTGCCGCATCCAGTTCCGCGAGCAGTTCCGCGCCGCGGCCGGTTTCGGTCGACAGCAGCGACTGGTGGTGGTCCAGATCGCCCTGCAGCGCCTGACGGTGGTCGCGCAGTGCGGCCAGTTCGGCTTCCAGCGCGGCGATGGCGTCCGCTTGCTCGCGGGCAGCCGCAGCGGCGCGTTCGGCATCGTCGGCGGCGGCTTGTGCTGCCGACGTGGCATCGGCTTGCGCCTGTTGCGCGGCGGCATGTTCGGCGGCGAGCTGGGCTTGCAGATCCAGCTCAGAGGCGGCTGCCGCTTGGCGTGCCGCATCCAGCTCGGCGCGCAGGCGGGCCAGCGCTTCGTCGG